>DATLVL010000307.1:0-2380 GCA_035577525.1 Gemmatimonadales bacterium
CCGAAGCGGAGCTGGGGGAGCTGTTCAAGGAGCTGCAGCCGGAGGCCCTGGTGACCCTGGCCGGATGGGTGCCGCGGCTCGCCAACGAGCACGTCCGGTCCCTCGTCAAGAAATCAGCCGAGCGACTCGCCGGCCAGAATCCCGGCGAGGTGTTGAAGGCGCTGGCGAGCAACGACCAGGGCACGGCACTCGAAATGGTGCGTCTGGCCGGGCGGCTGCGGTTGACCGGCGCCCCCGAGGGGATGGAACGGTTGATCACCGAAGGCAACCGCGAAATGAAGCTGGCGGTGTCGGAAGCGCTCATCGCCATCGCGTCGCCTACGGCGCTGCGGCTGCTGGAGCGGGCGGTGGAGGATTCGGAGCGCGAAGTGCGCATCGCCGCGGTGAAATTCCTCGCCAGCCGCGGCCATCGCGGCGCGTTCCAGCGCGTCGAGAGCGCCATCAACGGCAGCAAGCTGCGCCAGGCGCATCTGACGGAGAAGATGGCGTTCTTCGAGGCGTATGGGGCGCAAGCGGGCGCCGCGGGAGTCACCGTGCTGGAGCGCATCCTGGTGCCGCGCGGCCTCCTGGGCCGGCGCGAGGATCCCGAGACGCGGGCCTGCGCCGCGATGGCGCTGGGGAAGATCCGCGGTCCGGAAGCGCGGGCGGTGCTGGAGCGCGCGTCGCAGGATAAAGAACCGATGGTGCGCAATGCGGTGAGCCGCGCGCTGCGGGAGACGGTGCGGTGACCGACACCCCGCCCGCCGCCGCACCCACGCCGCCGCGCCGCGCCACCATCGCCGAAACGGTGGCGGCGTCGGACAGCTTCCTGCGCCATGCGGGGCGCGAGTTCCTGGTGGTGTTCTACGCCGCGCTGCGCTCGCTCAAGCTCTATCCGATCGAAAACGCGCAGGTGCAGAAGGCGCTCGACGATCTCGCCTCGGTCGCCAAGCAGGTGCTCGACGTCGAGCAGGAGCTCGAGCTGCGGCTGCAGGGCGAATTCATTTTCGTCAACTCGACGCGGCTGCGGTTGGCGCTCGAGAATTACGCCTCCTTCTCGCACGTCCTCCAGGTCATGCGGCACTGCGGCGTGGGCGCCATCCGCCTCGATGCCCAGGTCGACCGGCGGCAGCTGCAGATCCTCGTTTCGCTGTTGCTGGCGCATTCGGCCGGCGAATCGAGTCCCGACACAATTCACGAAGTCATCGGGAAGCTGAGCGAGGCCGGGGCGACGCACATCACCGTCGAGCCCCCGTTCGAGACCGACGAGAACGTCGCCGACAGCGAGAAGGCCAAGGAAGCGGCGAAACGGACGTACGTGCGATCGGTCGCGGTTACGAAGGAAGTGATCAACAGCTTGCGCATGGGCCGCACGGCCAACGTCAAGCGCGTGAAGCGCGCGGTGCAGGCGATCGTCGACCAGGTGCTCAACAACGAATCGTCGCTGCTCGGCCTCACCACACTGCGCGACTACGACGAGTACACCTTCGTCCACTCCGTCAACGTATGCATCTTCTCCGTGGCCCTGGGTCGCAAGCTCGGGCTGACGAAGCTGCAGCTTTACGATCTCGGCATGACGGCGCTGTTTCACGACGTCGGCAAGTCGCGCGTGCCGCTCGAGGTATTGAACAAGGAAGGCGGGCTCACCGAGGAAGAATGGCGCATTCTCCAGGCGCACCCGTGGCTCGGCGTGTTGACGCTGTTCGGGCTGCGCGGCTACGGCGAAGTCCCGTACCGCAGCATGGTGGTCTGCTACGAGCATCACATGAAGATCGATCTCACCGGGTATCCCAAGGCGATCCGGCCGCGTTCCTTGTCGATCTTTTCCAAGATCGTGGCCGTGGCGGACGGCTTCGACGCCGCCACCAGCCGGCGGGTCTATCAGACCGTGCCGATCCAACCCGACCAGGTCTTGAAGGAGATGTGGGAGAACCCGCGGCGCGGCTACGACCGCGTCGTCGTGAAGGCGTTCATCAATTTGATCGGCGTCTACCCCGTGGGGACCTGCGTCATCCTCGACACCTACGAGGTAGGGCTGGTGCACGCCGCCAATCCCGACACGTCGTTCGTGCACCGACCGATCGTCCGCGTCGTCGCGTCGGCGGATGGGGCCATCACCCACCCGGGCGTGCTCGCCGACCTGTCGGAGCGCGACGCCAACGGCAACTTCCCGCGCACCATCGTCAAGGTGACTGACCCGTCGCGATTCGGCATCAACGTCAGCGACTACTTTGTCTGAGCGCGCGATCGCCCGCGCCTTCGGCGCCGCCCGGAGCGCGGGACGGGCGGCGTTGATTCCCTACTACACGGCGGGATATCCCACGCGGGCGGCGTGCCTCGACGCGCTGCGCGGCGCCGCCGCCGCCGGCGCGGACGTCGTGGAGGTCGGGATTCCGTTCAG
>DATLVL010000308.1:0-4011 GCA_035577525.1 Gemmatimonadales bacterium
GACCGGTGAGCCCGTCGGTCACCGAGAGGCGCTCCAACTCTTCGTTCTTGCGGCGCAGCGTCTCGTTGGCGGCGTCGAGCGCTTCGCGACCCTCGCGCAACCGCACCACCATCGTGTTGAACATCATCGTCAGGTAGCCGACTTCCCCGCCGGAGTGGACGGGAAGATCGACGTCGAGATCGCCAGCGGCCACCTTTGCGGCGCCCTTGGTGAGACGATCGAGCGGCCGCACAATGAGGAGTCCGAGGAAGTAGGCGATCAGACCGATCCCGGCGAGCAACGCTGAGGGGAGCAACAGCATCAGGCGCCGCAGGCGCATCACCTGGTGAAAGGCTGCGGTCTCAGGCTCCTCGGAGACGACGGCCCAGCGCAGCCCCGGCTCACGATAGAGGCTGCCGACGACGCGCTGGCCGTCGAAGCTCCGATAATTCGCGAGCGTCGTGTCATGCCCGATGAGCTGCCCCAGCCCGGCGGACGGTATGCGGGTCCCGGTGCCGCGGCCGGACACGATCGTGCCCGTCGCAACGGAGTCGGTCGTCACGAGGAAAATCCGCCCCGAATCGGCTGGCGCATACTGCCGGAACATCTGGTCGACGGTTCCCAGCGAGATCTTCGCGGCGAGTGCCCCGAGGAAGCGGCCGCTGGGGACGTGAATCGGGATGGCGACGACGACCAGGGTCGCGCCGAGGGCTTCATCGCGATACGGATCACCCAGCGCCAGACCGTCATCCGCGAGGTCGCTGGTCCAACGCTGCGGCATCTGCACCGGCCGGATCTGGCGGGCACTGGTCGCGACGACGCGGCCTTGGGGGTCCACCACCATCAGCTCGACGTACTCGCCGAACCGCTCGCGCACCGAGTTGAGGTAGTCATTGAGGCGGCGTTGGCTGGGCCCGACGGCGCCACGCCGCTGCGTCAACTCGAGGTTGTCCGTCACTTCATACGAAGTGGTGAAGGTGCGCAGCTCGACAAGGCGCTCCTTGAGCCACAGCCCGACGGCATGGCCGCTCTGCTTGCTGGCGCCTACGACTTCCTGGGCGACCTTGCCGTTCACCGACTCCTTCAGGTGCGAATAGGCGATCCAGGCGGTGGTAATCGATGGCACCAGCGTTGCGACCACGGCGAACCCCAAAATCCGGCTCCGGATGCTGTCGAGACGCAGCACCCGGGACGGCTTCGAGATCGACTGTTCCAGCTCGCTAAACCGCATCGCGCTCCCATGAGTCGCAGCAATGATTCACTCCGGGCCTATCCCCGCAAGTAGGGTGCCCACATCCCGGTGTGGAAGGCCAATGGTACGAATGAGTTGGCGCTCCAGCATACCTGCGACCGGAGTGCAATATGCTGTGAGCCCGGTCACGAGGCGAGTCCCCGCACAATCACGGGAATGTGCCCGGCTGGCGCACGGCGCCGCGTCCCAGGGGCTGGAGTGGAGCGGCGGCGCAAACAATCCATGACATTGTCCATCTAACGCTGAGCCTGCGAAACGCTAGAGTCATTCCGTCACGATCGAGGTGATCATGTCGACACGCTCCGCCGTCAGCACCCTGCTGCTCCTGGTAGCCGCCCGGACGCTCGCCGCCCAGGAAGATCCGCAGGAGTGGCTGTCCCAATGCCGCCATGACTGGAACGATCGTCCCAAAGTCTGCGTCGTTCGAGAGACCGGATTCCGCCCGGCCGGCGGTACGCTGACCATCGATCCCAGTGAGAACGGCGGCGTCGCCGTCTACGGATGGGATCGCGATTCGATTGGCGTCGTCGCGAAGATCGAGGCGCAGGCCGGCAGCGAGAGTGCCGCCCAGGCGCTCGTGGATGGCGTCCGCATCGAAGCGGGGGGGCGGCAAATCACCGCCCGCGGGCCCGAGAGCGAGCGCCGCGCGTCGTGGGCGGTCAGCTTCGATGTCTACGTTCCGCGACACACCGACTTGTCGCTGTCGACCGAGAACGGACCACTCTCCGTCGAAGAGGTGACCGGAGCGATGCAGCTCCACGAGATCAATGGACCGGTTACGCTGCGGGCGGTCGGTGGCGACGTGACCGCGCGGGTGCAGAACGGGCCGCTGTCGGTCGAGCTGTCCGGCGCGCGCTGGGACGGTCCGGGACTCGATGCCGAGGCGCAGAACGGGCCGGTGAGCCTGGGCATCCCCGACGGCTATAACGCGCGCCTCGAGACGGGCACCGTGAATGGTCCGATGAACCTCTCCTTCCCGCTCACCGTCACGATTCAGGGTCGCATGACGAACCGGATCCACACGATGCTGGGCGGCGGCGGACCACCGGTCCGCGTGGTGACCACCAACGGGCCGATGACGATTCATCACGCGCGCAGCTGACGGTCTGATCCGCAGTCGCAGCTAGCAGGGAGGTCCGTTGCAGGGAATCCACGTGATTCCCCCGCAACGGACCGTTTACTTTCCGCGGATGTCGCAGCCCGCCGTTCTGCCGCAGGGATTCCGGGGCGAGCTCGCCGCGATGGCGCGCATCGCCGCACCCGTCGTCATCGTGCAAGTCGGGTGGATGGCGATGGGCGTCGTCGATACGCTGGTGGTGGGGCGCGTCTCGACGGACGCGATGGCAGCGGTTGCGCTCGGCAATCTCCTGTTCCTCGCCATCTCGATTTTCGGGATGGGCGTGTTGATGGGACTCGATCCGGTCCTGGCGCAGGCGATCGGCGCCGGGGAGCGGATCGCGGTGGCGCGCAACGCGCAGCGCGGCCTCGTCCTGATCGTCGGTCTCACCGTGTTCTCGACCCTCGCACTGCTGCCGGTGCGCCCGCTGGTCGCCCTGCTCGGGCAGCCGCCGGAGGTGGTCCCGCTCGTCGCCCGCTATGTCTACGTCGCGATCCTGGGATTCCTTCCTTTCTATATGTCGGTGCTGGCGCGGGTGCTGCTGCAGGCGACGGGGAACATCCGCCCCATGGTGTGGGCGATGCTCGCCGCCAACGTCCTGAACCTGGCGCTGAACTGGGTGTTCGTGTTCGGGCATCTGGGGGTGCCGGCGCTGGGGGCTATCGGGTCGAGCTGGGCGACGACGCTGTCACGCTGGGCGCTCGCCCTGTTTCTCGTGGCGTTCGCGTGGCGCAGCCTGGGAGAATGGATCCGGCCGTGGTGTGCGGGAGTGCTGGATCTCGGGGCGCTCGGCCGCCTGCTGCGCATCGGCGCGCCGATCGGCATGCAGTACGAGCTCGAGCTGGGGATTTTCAGCCTCGTGGGCGTCATGATGGGCCGGCTCGGCGCGGGCGCCATGGCGGCGAACCAGGTCGCGCTGAACCTTTCTTCCATCACGTTCATGGTTCCGCTCGGCGTTTCGATCGCGGGGGCGGTGCTCGTGGGCCAGGCGATCGGCCGTGGCGATCCCACCGAAGCACGCCGCGCCGCGCTCGCCGCGTTGGTCTGCGGCGTCGGGTTCATGCTCCTCAGCGGCATCACGATGCTCTCCTTCCCGGGTCTGCTCGCCCACGCGTACACGTCGGACCCGACGGTGCAGGCGATCGCAGCGACGTTGATCCCGCTTGCCGGCATCTTCCAGGTGTTTGACGGGACACAGGTGGTGTCGATCGGCATTCTCCGCGGCACCGGCGACACGCGCACGCCGCTGCTCGTGAACGTGGTCGGCTACTGGCTCATCGGGCTGCCGCTCGCCGCCTATCTCGGACTCGGCACGACGCTTGGGCCGCAGGGGTTCTGGTGGGGACTCGTCGTCGGACTCGCGGTCGTTGCGTTGATTCTCGTGGCGCGGGTGCGGGCGCGACTGCGGGGAAAGCTCGAGCGGCTGGTGGTGGAGAGGGCTGCGCCGGCGGGGGTCTGACTTCGTGCTGCCGGGACGCGCGGCTGACAGCCGCGGCTCGGCTATCCGTCGCTAAGAGCGACGGGCCTTCTGTCACTCTCAGTGACAGCAGCCGAGTCGCGGCGCTTAGCCGCGAATCACGGTGGCCGGGTCGTCCCACGCGGTGCACATTGGGCGTACCACCCGCACCCGGAGCCCCCGTGTATCTCTCGCGTCGTGAGTTCG
>DATLVL010000309.1:0-5810 GCA_035577525.1 Gemmatimonadales bacterium
CGTAGCCGAACAGCTCCTCGAACGCCGGGTTGCAGGAGACGATGTTGAGCCCGCGGTCGAGCGTCACGATCGCCACGGGGCTGTTGCGCACCAGCTCCTCGAAGTACTGCTTCTGGCGCTGCGCGGCGGCGTAGAGGCGTGCGTTTTCGATCGCGATCGCCGCCTGCGGCGCGAACATCGTGAGCAGCCGCAGGTCGTCGGGACCGAACACGCGATTGGGGTCGGAGTGGATCGTCGCGATCGCACCGACGAGGCGGCGGCCGATGAGCAGCGGCGACGCCATCACCGAGTGAACCGTGACATCGGAATATTTTGCCGAGCGGCCCAGCCATTCGGTGTACGACGGGATGATGATCGCCTCGCGTGTGACCGCCACGTGGCCCATCGCTCCCTCGTTCAGCCCCAGCCGCGTGCCGGTCGAGTCCTTCCCGATGTTCTGGCTCGCGGCGATGACGAGCTGCCGGGTCTGCTCCTCGTAGATCGCCACCTCGCCGCCCGTCACGCCGAGCAGCGTCACGGCGCGATTCAGCACCGCCTGCAGCACGCGCGGCAGCTCGAGGTCGGAGGAGAGATCCGACATCGTGTCGATCAGGGCGCGGTGTTCGTCGACGCGGCGCCGTTCCTCGGCGAGCAACCGGGCGCGGCCGATCGCGATACTCGCCTGATTCGCCGCGGCGGTGAGGATCTCGAAATCCTCGGCGCCGAAGGCGTTCTTCTCGCCGCTCTCCACCACCAGCACGCCGATCATCCGGCCGTCGACCCGCAGCGGCACGTCCACTTCCGACCCCCGCGCCGGGCTCGGCAGATAACCCGCTGCGCGCGTCACGTCCGAGGTGTAGTGCAGCCGGCCGTCTTCGAGCACGCGCTCACTGAGACCCTGTCCGGGGTGCACGCGGAAGCGGTGCGGCGCGTCGGGCCAGCCGACCGAGGCCTGGAGCACGCGGTCCCCCGTCTCCGGTTCGAGCAGGAAAACGCCGAGAAAGTTGTAGCCCAGCGCCTCGTCGTGCAGCCCTTCGACCAGCGAGCGATAGACGTCGGCTTCGTCGGTCGCGGCGGCGATCCCGGCGGTGAGCCGGAGCAGCGCCGCCTGGCGGCGCGCGACGTCGTCGTCGTGGCGTCGAGCGACGGGACGTTTCACGGCGGCGCGGCGTACGTGCTTCATGCGACGAGCTCTCGCACCGCGGTCGCCAGGGAATCCAGGCCGCCTGCCGCTGTTGCCGCAACGCGCTCGCGCAACACGCGGATCAGGTGGTCCCGCTCGACGGGCTTGGTGAGGTAATCGGCGGCGCCCAGCTCGAACGCGAGGTGTTGTTCGTCCACCATCGAGAGCATGATCACCGGGATCGCGGCCGTCGCCGCGTCCCCCTTGAGCGTCGACAGCACCGCCCACCCATCCATCCCCGGCATCACGATATCGAGGGTGATCGCGTCGGGATGGCGCTCACGCGCGAGGCGCAGGCCCGTGGTCCCGTCCGCCGCCCCGATGGCGTGCATGCCGTGTTTCTCGAGACAGCGCATCACGAGATCGCGCGCCGCCGCGTCGTCGTCGATGACGAGGATTGTGCTGGCCCGCGCGAGCGGCTCACCCGACTCGCGTACGGCGGGCGCGGTCTGTTCCTCGGGGCCCGTTGCGGGGAGGCGCACGGTGAACGTCGAGCCTGCACCGGCCTGGCTCTCCACCCGGATGTCTCCACCCATGAGCTCGCAGAGGCGCCGCGTGATCGCGAGCCCCAGCCCCGTTCCGCCGTACTTGGCGGCGGTCGATGCCTCGGCCTGCGAGAATGCCTGAAACAGCCGGCCCAGCTGCTCGGGCGTCATGCCGATGCCCGAGTCACGTACACGGAAGACGACATCGTCACCCGAACGCTCGACCGTCAGCGTGATGCGACCGTGATCGGTGAATTTGCAGGCGTTGGAGAGGAGGTTGAGCAGGACCTGCCGCAGGCGGGTGGTGTCGGAGCGCATGTCCCCGACCGCGGCGTCGCACGAGACTTCCAGCCGGTTGGAGTTGCGTTCCACGAGCGGCTGAATCGTCGTCGCCACCTGCTCGACCATCGGGGCCACCGCGAACGTCTCGAGGTGCAGCTGCATCTTCCCCGCCTCGATCTTGGAGAGATCGAGCACGTCGTTGATCAGCGTGAGGAGGTGTTTCCCGGCGGCGTGGATTTTCTGGAGGTCCGGCACGGCGCCCGTCTCGCCGTTCTCTTCCGCGTCTTCCTGCAGCATTTCGCTGTAGCCGATGATCGCATTCAACGGGGTGCGCAGCTCGTGGCTCATGCTGGCGAGGAACTGGCTCTTGGCGCTGTTCGCGGCCTCGGCCTCCCGCCGCGCGCGCAGCAGCTCGGTGATGTCGTGGTACAGCGCCATCAGGCCGACGCGCCGCCCTCCGACGACGACCGGGACGCCGAGCACCTCCACGTCCACGATGCTGCCGTCCTTGCGCCGCCGCTGACTCATGACCTGGACGGGGCGGCTGGCCAGTGCCTGCTCCGTGTACGCCGCGGCTTCGATGCGCGTCGTCTCCGTGGTGATAAAGGAGTCCAGATCCTTGCCCACGACTTCCGCTTCCCGATAGCCGTACAGCTTTTCGAACGCCGGGTTGGCGGACACGACGTTGTGATGAACGTCGAGCGTCACGATCGCGACGGGGCTGTTGGAGACCAGCTCGGCGAAGTACTGACGCTGCTCCTGGGCGGCGGTGAACAGGCGTGCGTTCTCGATCGCGATCGCGGCCTGTGGGGCGAAGAGGTTGAGGAGACGGAGATCATCGGGACCGAACCGCCGCTTGGGGTCGCGGTCCATGAACGCGATCGCGCCGACCAGATGGCCTCCCATCAGGAGCGGCGCGACCATGACGGCGTGAAAGTCGACCTGGGAGTACTGCGGCGAGCGGCCCGCCCACTCGAGATAGTTGTCGATGATCAGCGGCTTGCCGTCCTTGGCCGCGCAGCCCATTGCGCCCTCTCCGAGCGCCATGCGCGTGCCGGTCGTATCGCGCTTGCCGATGTTGTGGCTCGCGACAACCTCGAGCTCGCGAGCGGCGGGATCGTAGATCGCCAGCTCGCCGTGACTCACGTGCAACAGGCTCACCGCCCGCTCGAGCACCGCCTGCAACAGTGTCGACAGCTCGAGTTGCGCTGACAGGTCGGCCATCGTCGCGCGCAGCGCCTCCTGCTCGTCGGCCCGCTGCCGCTCGGCGCTGAGCAGGCGGGCGCGGCCGATGGCGATGCCCACCTGGTTCGCCGCCGCCGTCAGGATTTCGAAATCGTTTTCGTCGAACGCGTGCGGATGATTGCTCTCCACCACCAGCACACCCACCAGCTGCCGGTTGATCATCACCGGCACGTCTACTTCGGATCCTTCGTTTCGAGTCGGGAGATAGCGGGTGTCGTGGGTGACTTCGGGTGTGTAGTGGAGGCGGCCATCGAGGAGCGGCAGCTCGCTCAGGCCCTGACCGGGACGAACCCGCAGTCCCGTCGGGGCCGAGTCCCAGCCCGCACTCGCCTCCAGAACCCTGTCCCCGGTGGCCGGATCGACGAGCAGCAGGGCCACGAAGTCGTAGCCGAGCGCTTCGTCGCGCAGCCCCGCCGCCGCTGCACGGCAGATCTCGGCCTCCGTCTCCGCCACGGCGATCGCCGTACTGAGACGCATCAAGGCCGCGCCGCGGTCGGGCGACGGGGGCCGAACTCGAGCGTGACGGGAGTGGATTGCTGATGCGCGCTTGGGCACGTCCCCGTGGAATATGCCGCTGTGACTACCGGTCGCCAGTGGAGACCTTCATGGAAGCCCACCAGACCAGTGTGGCCGCGGCGCCGCAGCATGTGGTCGCGCGCGCAAGGGTATTCACCACGTCGGCGACGCATCTCCGCCTTCAGGCTGCAGCAAGCCGCCCAAAAGGTTGCAGGCTCTCGATAGACCTGGGGGCTGAAGGCTGATACCTGATAGCTGACGGCGTATTTAGATTCCCGCATGTGAGCGAATTCGTCTTCGGCACCAATAACGCCGCCTTCGTGCAGGTGATGTACGAGCAATACCTGCGCGACCCTGCCTCCGTCTCGGACGACTGGCGCGCCCTGTTCGACAATGGAAAGCTGGCCGAGCTGCCCATCATCGAGACCGATCGGGCGGAAGTGCTCGCGTCCGCGGCGCCGACTGCAGCGCCCCCCGCCGCTCCCGGCGCCACACCAGCCCAGGGGATGACGGCGATCACGGGCCCGGCCGCCCGGCTGGTGCAGAACATGAGCGATTCGCTCGGCGTCCCGACGGCGACGTCGTTCCGGGACGTCGCCGTCGCCACGCTCGCGACCCGCCGCCAGGGGCTCAATGCAGCACTGGCGTCGCGCAACCTGAAAATCTCGTTCACACACCTCATCGGGTGGGGGATCGTTCAGGCCGCGAAGCAATTCCCGGTGATGGTGCGCGCGTTCCACGAGGTGGACGGGAAGCCGCACCGCTTCGATCCCGACGGTATTCACCTCGGCCTCGCCGTCGACGTGGAGCGCAAGGACGGCAGCCGCGCCCTGGTCGTTCCGGTCATCAAGCACGCCGAGACGATGGACTTCGCCGCTTTCCATACCGCGTACGAGACGGTGGTGGAGAAGGCGCGCTCGAACCGGTTACTCCCCGATGACTTCGCCGGCGCCACGATCACGCTCACGAATCCGGGCACGATCGGGACCGTTGCCTCCGTGCCGCGGCTCATGAAGGGCCAGGGCTCGATCATCGCCACCGGCGCCATCCGTGACGTCGCCGGCTTGGCAGTCATGACGATCACGAGCACCTACGACCACCGCGTCATCCAGGGAGCGGAGTCGGGCATGTTTCTGCGGCGGCTCGACGCGTTGCTGCAGGGGGCGGACGGATTCTTCGACGCGATCACGACAAGCCTGGGCACAGGGGCTCTCAGCTCTCAACCGTCAGCGGTCAGCGGACCTGAGAAAACCACGCACGATGCACCACGCACCGTCGTTGCAGCGGCTGCGACCTCGATAGACGATATCAAGCAAGTCGCTGCGGCGATGGCGCTCGTGAAAGCGCACCGCCATTTCGGCCACATGGCGGCGCGGCTCGATCCCCTCGGCTCGGCGCCCCCCGGCGATCCTGCGCTCGATCCCGGCCCCCTCGGACTCACGCCGGAAGCGATGGGGCGCATCCCGTCCGAGGTGCTGCGCATCTATGTCCAGGGAAAGACGCTGGCGGAGGCGTATCCCAACCTGCACGACATCTACTGCGGCACGATCGCGTACGAGGTCGAGCACATCGGCAGTCACGAGCAGCGCGTCTGGCTGCGCCAGGTGATCGAGTCGGGACTGCATCGCAAGCGCCAGTCATCCGAGGCGAAGAAGAAGCTGTTCACACGCCTCACCGCCGTCGAGGCGCTCGAGAAGTTCCTGCACCGCGCCTACCTTGGCCAGAAGCGGTTCTCCATCGAGGGCCTCGACGTCATGGTGCCGATGCTCGATCTCACGATCGAGCTGGCGGGCACGAACGGCGCCCGCGACGTGGTGATCGGCATGGCGCACCGCGGCCGCCTCAACGTGCTGGCGCACACCGTCGGGCTGCCCTACGAGACGATCTTCGCCGAGTTCGAAGGCGGGCGGCACGTCGAGGAGACGCTGACTCCAGAGGGCGGTACCGGCGACGTGAAGTACCACCACGGGGCGAAAGGCACGACCCGCACGGCCTTCGGCAAAACGGTCACCATCAGTCTCAGCCCCAACCCGAGCCACCTCGAAGCGGTGAATCCCGTGGTGGAAGGGCGCGCCCGCGCGGAGCAGACGAGCCGCCAGGGTACCGAGGCCCACCACGAC
>DATLVL010000310.1:0-4592 GCA_035577525.1 Gemmatimonadales bacterium
TCGACTACTGGCGCATCATCGGCTCGCTCAAGGCGAACCTCACGTCGCTGTCGTACGCGCAGGGCTTCTCGACGATCACGATGCAGCTGGCGCGCAACATCTTCCCCGACCAGATCAAGCGCGAGAAGAGCCTGCCGCGCAAGCTGAAGGAAGCCCGTGTGGCGCTCGAGATCGAGCACAACTTCCCCAAAGACACGATTCTGCAGATGTATCTGAACCAGATCGACCTGGGGGGCGGTGCGCACGGCATCGAAGCGGCGGCGCAGATCTACTTCGGCAAGTCGGCGCGCGACCTGAACATTGCCGAGGCGGCCACGCTGGCTGCGATTCCCAAGGCGCCTTCCTTCTATAATCCGCGGCTGCACCCCGACCGCTCGGTGCGGCGTCGGAACGTCGTGCTCGGCCTGATGGAGTCGCAAGGGTTCATCTCGGCGGACGAAGACGAGCGCTGGCGCTCCTATCCGCTGGTGCTCACCACCAACCGCACCAATTACGGGGACGTGGCGCCCTATTTCGTCGAGTGGCTGCGCACCCAGTTCCTCGAGCCGCGCTACGGCCGGGCCCTCTACGAAAAAGGGCTGCGCATTTACACGACGCTCGACCTCGACATGCAGGACGCCGCGGAGCGAGCGCTGTCGGCCCAGCTGGACGCGATCGAGGCAGGGGTCTACACCAACGGCAAGTGGGACAAGCCCACTTACCGCGACTACCTCGAATCGTCCCGGGCGGGGGAAGGGGAGGAGAGCAGCGGCTTCACCAAGTATCTCCAGGGCGCACTGCTCGCGCTCGACCCCAAGACCGGCTACATCCGCGCCATGATCGGCGGGCGCGACTTTTCCGATTCCAAGTTCAATCGCGTGACTATGGCGGTGCGGCAACCGGGATCCACTTTCAAGCCGTTCGTCTACTCTGCCGCCGTGCGCGCCGGCCACCCCGTCACCGAGATCCTGCAGGATACGCCGCTCGATCACCCGGTGCTGCAGCCCGACAGCTCGATGTGGGATCCCAAGGACTACGACCTCACGACCCTTGGCCCCATCCCGATGCGCCGGTCGCTCTTCATGTCGCGCAACCTGTCGACGATCAAGCTCTGCATGGCCATCGGCGAGCAAACGGTGATCGGAGAGGCGCGCCGCTACGGCATCACGACGCCGATTCCCCCCGTGCCGGCGATCCACATCGGCGCGCAGGGCGTGTACCCGATCGAGCTGATCGCCGCCTACACCACCTTCGCGAACCTCGGCACCCGCGTGCAGCCGATCGGCATCATCCGCGTGGAAGATCAGAACGGCAACATCCTGTGGCAGCCCGCGATCCAGAGAGAAGACGTGATGGATCCGGTGCACACCTGGTTGATGACCGACATGCTGAAGGACGTGGTCCGCCAGGGCACCGCCCACGCCGCGGTCTGGGGCGCGGGCTTCCAGCTCCCCGCCGGCGGTAAGACCGGCACGACCGACGATTACACCGACGCCTGGTTCGTCGGCTTCACGTCGGAGATCGTCGCGGGAATCTGGGTGGGCTACGACATCCAGCAGCGCATCATGAATGACGCCGGCGGCGGCAAGATCGTGGCACCCGCCTGGACGGAGTTCATGCGTGACGTCTACGACCGGCGCTCGCCGCCGCCCGACTGGCCGCGCCCCGACTCGCTGGTGCCGCGCGAGGTCGACTGGAAGACGGGGTATCTGGTGACCCCGTTCTGTCCGGCCGGCGACCACCATTGGGACTGGTTCTATCCGGGGACCCAGCCGACACAGTTGTGTCCCGTGCACGGTGGCCTCGGGCCGTTGACTCCCTGAGCGCATGCTCCGTATCCGCGCCGGTGTAGTCTTTCCGGTTACGGCGCCGCCGATCGAGGACGGCGCCGTTCTCGTCGGTGTCGACGGCCGCATCACGGCCGTTGGTCCCAATGCGCGCGTGCCCACCCCTGGAGACGTCGAGCGGGTCGAGTTCAAGGACGGCGTCCTCACGCCCGGGCTCGTCAACGTGCACACGCATCTCGAGCTGACGCACCTCGCCGGCACGAACGACGAGAAGGATTTCGTGAAGTGGATCGGTCGCGTGCGTGTGCTGAAGGATGAGACGACGCCCGAGCAATTCCAGGCCGCGGCCGAGCGGGGCCTGCGCGACTGCTGGGCGCACGGCATCACCTGCATCGCCGACACCGGCAGCAGCGGCGCGGTGATGCAGGCGCTGGTGCGCTTCGGCGGGCGCGGCATCGTGTACCAGGAGGTGTTTGGACCGTCGCCGACGCAGGTGCCGGCGAGCATGGCGGACCTGGAACAGCAGGTGCTGCGGCTGCGGCGCCTCGCCACGACGCAACGGCGTATCGGCGTGTCGCCGCACGCGCCGTACACCGTGTGCGAGTCGCTGTATCGCCGCGTGGCGCGTTACGCGCAGCAGGAGCGGCTGCCGATCGCACTGCACCTCGCCGAGTCCCAGGAGGAATCGGAGCTGGTGCGCTATGGCGCCGGGCCGTTCGCCGAGGCGCTGCGCGCGCGCGGCATCGCCGTCGAGCCGCACCACTGTTCGCCCGTCAAATACCTGCGCGACCTGGGGCTGCTGCGCCCTGGAACCCTCGCCATCCACTGTGTGCAGGTGGACGCCGAGGACGTGGCGACGCTCAAGTCATCACGTGCTGCGGTGGCGCACTGCCCGCGCTCCAACCGGGCGCACGCCCACGGGGTGGCACCGGTCGGGTTGCTGCGCGAGGCCGGCATCCCGGTGGGCATCGGCACCGACTCGGTGGTGAGCGTGCCGGATCTCGACCTCTGGTCCGAGGCCCGCACCGCGTGGTTCGGCGCCGAAGAGGCGCTGCGCTTCCTCACGCTCGAGGGGGCCAAAGCACTCGACTGGGATCGGGAGATCGGCACACTGGAAGTCGGGAAAGCCGGTGACCTCGCGGTGTTTCAACACAGCCCGCCGCACCGCCTGCCGCCGCCGCCGATAGCCCTGGCAACGGTCGTGGCGGGGCGATTGGTGCACAGAAGCTGAGTCCCCACGCTCCTCACCATCCTCCATAACGCCTGTCAGTTAACCCCACATCTTGCCTGAGGTTAGGTCTCGGGGTTAGGATTTGAACGCCGCCCCGTTCACGGTGAGCGAGGCGGTCTTTTTTCGCCGAGAGTGAGCCCCGTGCGCTGTCTCGCGCTCAACGCGTCGTTCGAGCCCCTGACCATGGTGCCCGTACGCCGCGCCCTGCGCCTCGTGATCGACGGCAAGGCCGAGATCGTGGAGGCGGACAAGGGCGAGGTGATGCGCAGCGCGCGCCTCGAGCTGCCGCGCCCCGCGGTGATCCGCCTGGTCAAGTTCGTGCACGTGCCGCGGCGCTTCCGGCGCCAGGTGACCAACACCTTCCTCTTCGCCCGGGATGAGTACCGCTGCCAGTTCTGCGCGCGGCACCAGAGCCAGCTGCGGCACCGCGAGTGCCTCACGCGTGATCACCTGATTCCGCTGTCGCGCGGCGGCACGAACGCGTGGACCAACGTGCTCACCGCCTGCTCGACCTGCAACACGCGCAAGGGGAATCTCCTGCCCGAAGAGGTGGGGATGCACCCGCTGCGTCCGCCGGTCGAGCCGCACTTCGTGCACCTGTCGTGGGCGGTGCGCCGCCTCACGGCGATCCAGTCGCGCTACATCCGGTTGTTCTACGGGGCGGCGGTGCTGCGGACGCTCGAAGGGCTCTAAGGCGCGTTCTCCGTAAAATCGTCTGATCGTCCTTCCAAATTGAGCGTGGGGAGCCCGGCGATGCGCACCAGCGCGCGCTGGGCTCCGTGCGCCAGGGCCTGACCCAGGTTTTCCTGGCCGGCCACCGCGGGAGAGACGTCGCCTTTGAGCCAGCGCGTCAGCTCTTCCAGATCGGTGTCGTTCAAGGTCGTGACGTCGAGGTGCGCGACGAGGTAGAGCCGGCCGCCCTCGCGCGCTTCGAGCGTGACGCGGTACGGGACGTCGAGCGCCGAATCGAGCTCGGCCGAGGTAGCGAACCGCTTCACCGTGCCGCCGTAGGAGATCAGCACGTATTCATCGGCCAGCGGATCGTGCCGGGCGACGGCATCCCACTCGACACCGGTGAGGAACCGGTCGAACCACCCCGAGCGATCGCGCCACAGCTCGAGCCGGAAGTGCAGCCGCAGCGGGAATCCCGAGCGCATGAGGTCGACGAAGCGGCCGTCGTCGAGCAGACCGTGCGCCTGCACGCGGGCGACGGGACCGTCGCGCGTGACCGCGAGCGCGGGGCCTCCTCCCCTCGCCTGGGCCGCGAGCTGAGCCCCGAGCAGTACGATCAGGGCTCCGGTGAGGCTCTGCCGCACTAGAAGCGGTGCTCCAGGCGTGCCGTGAGGCGGAGCGGTTGGCCCGCGTTGACCGCCTTGGCCACGTACACGCCGAATCCGCCCCAATCGACTCCCAGACCGAGGTCGGCGAGCCAGCTGGAGAGCCGCGGCAGCTGCCCGCTGGGCACCAGGCCGGGTCCGCGGCCGACCAGCCATCCCTGTCCGGCGTCGCCGAACACCACGAAGTCGGGACCGCGCAGGAACCGCGTCATGTACCCGAGGCCCCCCGTTTGTCCTGTCTCGGGGTTGTAGTTGGTG
>DATLVL010000311.1:0-9693 GCA_035577525.1 Gemmatimonadales bacterium
GGGAACCACGGCCAGGCGGTCGCCTACGCGGCGCAGCGCTTCGGCGTACGCGCCGTGGTCGTCATGCCCGAGACCGCGCCGAGCGTCAAGGTCGACGGCGTGAAGCGCTGGGGCGGTGAGGTCGTGATGGCGGGACGCACCTCCGAGGACCGCCGCGTGGCCGCGTTGGAGCTCGCCCAGCGCGAGCGGCTCGCGGTGATCCCACCGTTCGATCACGCCGACATCATTGCCGGCCAGGCGACGGTCGGCGTCGAGATTGCCGCCGATCTTCCCGACGTTGCGACGGTGGTGGTGCCCGTCGGCGGGGGCGGGCTCATCTCCGGCGTGGTGCGTGGCCTCGCGGCGGCGGGCAGCCGCGCCCGGGTCGTGGGCGTCGAGCCCGCGGGTGCGCCCAAACTCACTCGCTCCCTCGCCGCGGGGCACCCTGTCACCCTCGAGCGGACGGCCAGCGTCGCCGATGGCCTGATCACCCTCACGGTGGGCGAGCTGCCGTTCGCCGTGCTCCAGGCGGACGCCGCGCGGCTCGCGGGCGTCGTCACCGTGGAGGATGACAGTATCCGCGAGGCGGTGCGCTTTCTCCACCGCGACGCCGGTCTCACCGTCGAGCCGTCGGGAGCGGCGACGACGGCGGCGCTGCGCTCGGGCGCGCTCGACGCGTTCCGCACGCCGCCGCTTGTGCTCGTGGTCAGCGGGGGCAACGTCGATCCCGCGTTGCTCGAGGAGACGCCGCACACGTGATGGACGGCAGCTCTCCGCGGACTTCCTCCGGGAAGATGGCCGCCGTGGCGCCGCCGAAGATTCTGGTGGTGGACGACCATGAGCCGCTGGCCCAGGCGCTGCAGACGATTCTGGCGCGCGCCGGTTACCAGGTGGTGGTGAGCCCCACGGGCGAGAACCTGCTGGCGCTGATCGCCGCCGAACGGCCCCAGCTCATGCTGCTCGACATCATGATGCCGAAGGTGGACGGCCTCACACTGCTGGAGCGGCTCAAGGAGGACGAGCGCTTTCGCGACCTCCCCGTCCTGATGATGTCGTCGATGGACCCCGAGGACGCGACGGTGCGCTCGCTTGGCCTCGGCGCGTCGGACTTTCTCCCCAAGCCGATCCGGCAGCGCGAGCTCCTGGCGCGCGTCGAGGCGCACCTGAAGCTGGGACGGGCCGCCGCCGAGTCGCGCAAGGAAGCGTCCAACCGCGCGGCGATGGTCGAGATCCTGCACGAGATCACCGACTCGCTCAAGCCCGACGAGATCTACAACATCCTGGTGCGGCGCGTGGCGCGGGTGCTCAACATCTCCAAGTGCTCCGTCGTGCTGGCAAAGCCCGGCGACAAGACCGGGAGGGTAGTGGCGTCGTTCGAGAATCCGATGCTGCGCAACCTCGAGGTCGACCTGGCGCGCTACCCGGAAATTGAAAAGGCGCTGGCCGGAGGCGCCCCGGTGCTCGTGTCGGACGTCACCACCGACGCCCTGTATGAGAACGAGCGGCGCCGCTGGCAGGCGGAGCGCATTTCGGTGCCGACGCGATCCGCCGTAGCGGTCCCCTTTTCGATGAAAAACCGACAGGTCGGTGTCTTCTTCCTTCGTACCACCGACCAGGGTGATCCGCTGCAGCCCGCCGACGGCCGCTTCGCCGAATCGGTGATTCAGACGGCCGTGGCCGCGATCGAAAAGGCGTACGACTTCGAATCGGCGATGGTCGACAAGCGCCACTTCGAGCAGCTGGCTTCGACCGACGCCCTCACCGGCACGATGAACCGGCGGGCGCTCGCCGAGGCGCTCGCCGCGGAGCTCGACCGGGCGCGGCGCTACAATCTGTATCTCAGCGTGCTGATCGCCGATCTCGACCGGTTCAAGCAAGTCAACGACATCCGCGGGCATCTGGCGGGGGACGGCGTGTTACGGCAAGTTGGTGACCTGCTGCGCCATGAGGCACGGTCGGTCGATCTGATCGCGCGCTACGGCGGGGAAGAGTTCGTCGTGGTGATGCCGGAGACGACGGTGCGCGGCGCGGCGGTGTTTGCCGAGCGCGTGCGTGGGAAGGTCCAGGCGCGGAACTTCGCCCCCAGCGGGGAGGAGCCGCTCCGCTTGACGGTGAGCATCGGGCTCGCCGGCTTTCCCGACGAGCGCGTCACCAGCGCCGACAGTTTCCTGGCGCTCGCCGACCAGGCCCTCTACCGCGCCAAGAACGAGGGCCGCAACCTGGTACGGGAATGAGCCAGCGCCGTTGCCCGAAGTGCAAGACCGTCTATCCCGATACCGCCCGCTTCTGCCCCAAGGACGGCTCGATGCTGGTGGACGTGCAGAGCGCGCCCCCGGCGGCGGCGACGCCCAACACGCCGGCCGGCGGCAGCGCCACGTCGGTGCGCACCCCGCCGCTCAAGCCCGCTCAGTCACTCGATCGCGCGTCCACGCTCTCCAACCAGCTGCTCGACGCCCGCTACCAGGTACTGAAGAAGCTGGGCGAAGGCGGGATGTCGTACGTCTACCTCGCCAAGGAGATCTCGAGCGGCCAGGAGGTGGCGATCAAGGTGCTCTCGCCGAAGCTGGCGAGCGACAAGAGCTCAGTCGAGCGGCTGCGCCGCGAGGCGGGGCTGGCGATGCGGCTCGACCACCCCAACGTGTGCCGCATTCTGCGGCTCGGCGAATCGGAGGACGGGCTCATCTATCTGGTCATGCCGTTTCTCCACGGCGAGCTGCTCTCCGACCGCGAAGTGCGCGGCGGGCCGATGGACCTCGCCGTCGGGCTGTCGATCCTGCGACAGGTCTGCGCCGGGCTGCATAACGCGCACGAGCTGCAGATCATTCACCGCGACCTGAAGCCCGAAAACATCATGCTGGTGCCCAACCCGGATGGGTCGGATCGGGCGGTGGTCATGGACTTTGGACTGGCGAAGGAGCGGCGCGCCGATCCGTCGATCGCGAAGCTCACCGCCACCGGCATCATCCTCGGCACCCCTGAATTCATGAGCCCCGAGCAGATTCGCGGTAAGCCGCTCGACGCCCGCTCCGACGTCTATGCCCTGGGTATCGTCGCCTTCGAGATGTTCAGCGGCAAGCTGCCGTTCCAGGGACGCAACGCGCAGGAGATGATGATTGCCCGCTTACGCGGCAGCCCGGTGCCGCTGCGCACCTACCGGCCGGACCTCCCCGCGGGCCTCGAGAAAGCGATCGCGAAGTCGCTCGAGACCAATCCCGACGGCCGCTTCACCACCACCCTCGAGTTCGCTGAAGCGCTCTCGGAGAGCGACGGCTCCGGTGGGGGGGGAAGTGGCGGGCTCTTCGGAAAGCTCAAGGAAAAGCTGAAGTAGCCGCGGCGTGAAGCGCTTTCCTGCATTCGATCCACCCGAGTACATCACCTGGCAACCCGATCCAGCGCTGGTTCGCGCCTATCGTGAAACGGTCGAGCGGGACGCCGAGCGCCGCGCCCTCGTCGCCACGTTACGGCAGGAAGACCATCGCGCGCTCTACGCCGGATTGCTGCGCACCCGGCTGCACGACATCACGCTGAAGCGCTGGGTGCGCACCGGGGTGCTCTCCAAGGCATGGCTCGGCACCGGTGAGGAAGCGGCGACGGTGGGCCCCGTACACGCGCTCGAGCGCGCGAGCGACGTCGTCGCGCCGATGATCCGCAACGCCGGCGCCGTGATCGAGATGGGGATGTCGATCGCCGACGCGCTGCGCGCCTATCTCGCGACCGACGACTCCCCCTCGCACGGCCGGGATCTGCACGTCGGCAACTTGCGGCAGGGAGTCCTGCAGCCCATCTCTCACGTCGGCGACATGGTGCCGGTGATCGCCGGCATCGCCCTCACGTTCAAAATGAAAGGCGAGCGGCGGGTGGCGCTCACGTGGGTCGGTGACGGCTCGACCAAGAGCGCGGCGGCGCACGAGGGGACGAACTTCGCGGCGGTGCAGCGGCTGCCGGCGATCTTCATCGTGCAGAACAACCTCGTGGCGTTGGGGACACGACTCGAGCAGCACCACCTGCCGGGCACCTTCGAGGATTGGGCGGCATCGTACGGGGTGTGGGGCGCGAGCTGCGACGGCAACAACGTGCTCGATGCCTGGGCGGCGACGCGGCTCGCCGCCGAGCGCTGCCGCAGCGGGCAGGGACCGGCCCTGCTCGTCGCCAACACGTTCCGCATGGGCGGGCACGCGACGCATGACGAGCGTGAGGCGCGCGATACGTTTTCCGTGAAGCTGTTTGCGGAGTGGGGGAAGCGCGACCCCATTGGGTTGTACGAGGAGTATCTCAAGGAAACCGGGTGGTCTGCTGCAGAGCTCGAGCAGGTCGAAGCCGAGGTCGTGGGGGAGATCGAGCGGGCGGAGGCGGAAGCGTTGGCCAGCCGGGAGCGCATGCCAGCGGGGGAGACGGCGCTTGTGGGAGTCTACTCGAATGGCCGGTAACGGGCGGACGAGGGCGACGGTCGTGGCGTTGGCTGTGCTGATGACGAGCATCGGCGGGTTAGTGAGCGCGCAAGAGTCTGTCGACGTGCTGTCGTACTCGTTCTCCATACGGATCCCCGATACCGGCAGCGTCATCTCGGCAGTTGCGGGGATCACCTATCGCGGCAACGCGGCGGAGCCGCTGCGACTCGATCTTGTCGGACTGACCGTCGACTCGGTGCGCGTGGCTCAGCACACGGTGCCATTTACGTATGATGGAAAGACCATCCAGGTCCCTGCAGCGCGTCCCGATGGTCCGGTCGAAGTGTTTTACCACGGCGCGCCGCGGGACGGGTTGATCATCCAGACCAACGCGCGCGGCCATCGTTCCGCCTTCGGCGACAACTGGCCCGAGCGGGCTCGTGCCTGGCTGCCGACGGTCGATGCCCCGCGCGACAAGGCAACGGCCCGCTTCACCGTGACCGCGCCGAGCGGCTGGCGTGTGGTGGCCAACGGAACGTCGGATACCTGTCAGCGGGTCTGCAGCTGGAGCGAGACCCATCCCATTCCGACCTACACGATGGTGCTGGGAGCCGCGCCGTTCACCGTTTCGCGCCATCGCCCCATCGTCCACGGCCGCGACACGATCCCCATGACCGTCTGGGCCTACCCCGAAGACTCGGCGTTCGCCGACTCGGGTCCGTTCCGCCGCGCGACGGAGATCGTCGAGACGATGGAGCGGCTCGTCGGCCCGTTTCCCTACGAGAAGCTGGCGCACGTCGAGTCGTCGACGCGCTACGGCGGCATGGAAAACGCGACGGCGATTTTCTACGCCGAGAAACCGTACGTCGAGCGCACGATGCGCGAAGGCGTAGTGCGCCACGAGACGTCGCACCAGTGGTTCGGGGACGCCGTGACCGAGCGCGACTGGGCGCACCTGTGGCTGTCGGAGGGGTTCGCCAGCTACTTCGACCTCGTGATCGGCGCCGCGCTCGACGGCGATTCGGTGCTCACGTCCGGCCTGGCGCGGGATGCCCGCGCGTACTTCGCATCCAAAGTGGTCGACCGACCGCTCGTCGACACCGCCGAACACGATCCGAACAATCTCCTGAACGAAAACAGCTACCAGAAGGGCGCGTGGGTATTGCATATGTTGCGGGGGTCGGTCGGCGACTCGGCGTTTTTCCGCGGGATCCGCGAGTATTACCGGGTGTACCGGGACTCGACCGCCCTCTCGAGTGATTTTCAGCGTGTGATGGAAGGCGCGGCCGGCCGCAGTCTCGACGCGTTCTTCCAGCGGTGGCTCTGGCAGCCCGGATACCCGCGTCTCGACGTCCGCTGGCGCTTCGAGGCGGCCGACCACCGCATACGGCTGGAAATCACGCAGTCGCAACCCGAGGCATGGGGGGTATTTCGTATTCCCCGGCTCGTGGTCGAAGCGGTATCGGCGGCGGGAGTGGCGACGCGGCGCGTCTATGCCCTCGACGATCGCACGACCATCGCCTACTTCGAGCTCGATGCCGCACCGAGCGCCATACGCATCGACCCCGACGGCCGCCTGCTCGTGCAGTCTACTGTGACGCCTTGAGGAGGACTCCATGACGAAGCGTCTTGCGTGCGTGCTGTTGGCCGCGATCGCCTGCAGCCCCAAGCCATCCGTCTCGGGGCAAACGCCCCCCGACGGCATGGTGGCGCAACAGGTGGCGGGCCACACGCTGTTCCTGCGCCCTGGATTCAAAATCACCGTGTTCGCGAGCGCCGACGGCGTGCGCAACCTCGCGCTGGGCCCCGGAGGAGCGGTGTACGCCGCGCTGCAGGGTCCGGGGCGGGTGATCCGCATCGCGCACGCCGACGGCGACACCGTCGCCGGCGCGACTTCGGACGCCGCCACCGGGCTGACCGGGCCGTTCGGCATCGCCTTTCGCGGCGACACGATGTATGTCGGCGAGATGACGAAGGTCACGCGCTTCGCGCCCGGCAGCACGAGCGGCCAGACCATCGTTGCCGGGCTGCCCTCGGGCGGCCACAGCACCCGGACGGTGGTGTTCGGGCCCGACGGCGCCCTGTACGTCGCCGTCGGCTCGTCGTGCAATATCTGCAACGAGTCCGAACCGCGGCGGGCGGCGGTCACCCGTTTCAACCCCGACGGGTCAGGGGAGCACCGCTTTGCGACGGGACTGCGCAACTCAGTCGGGCTCGCCTTCAATCCGTCGACTGGCGAGCTGTGGGCGACGAACAACGACCGCGACAACTTGGGCGACGACCTGCCGCCCGAGCATCTGAACATTCTCAAAGACGGCAAGTTCTACGGCTGGCCGAAGTGCTATCTGCCGGGAAGGCCGAACCCTGAATACGCGAGCGCCGACTGCTCCACGGTCGAGCCTCCCGCGATCACGTTCCAGGCGCACTCGGCCCCGCTCGGCATCACGTTCTATACCGGAGCGGCGTTCCCCGGCTACAAGGGCGATGCGTTCCTCACGTATCACGGCTCGTGGAACCGCAGCGTCCCCACCGGCGCGAAGGTGGTGCATGTGAAGGTGCAGAACGGCAAGCCGGTCTCGATCGAAGATTTCGTCACCGGATGGCAGTTGCCCGATGGCTCGCGCTGGGGCCGGCCAGTGGCGGTGCTGTCCCTCCCCGACGGCTCGCTCCTGATTTCGGACGATCAGGGGGGGCGGATTTGGAGAGTGACGTATGGCAAATAGGGGCGGACAAAGGCGGACGAAGGCGGGAGAGGTTTACGTCGTGCTGGGCCTGGGAATCGCTCTACTGGCCGGGGCTACGTGGGGGTTTTCCCTCTACCGCCCTCTACCGCCCTCGTCCGCCTTCTCCCACACGGACATCCATTCCGAATACGTCAAGTATCTCTCGGGTAAGGACACCCTCACCGCGTATCTGGCCTATCCCGAGCGGCGCGATCCGGCGCCGGCGGTGATCGTGATTCATGACATCTACGGCATGGGCGAGCGGCTGCGGCCGGCGGTCGAGCTCCTGGCGCAGCGGGGATTCGTGGCGATCGGGCCGGATCTGTTGTCGCGCGGCGGCGGCACGCCGGCGAGCACCGATTCGGCGCGGCGGCTGATTTCGGGACTCGATCCCGACGCGGTGACGCACGATCTCGATGCGACGTACGCCTACCTCCGCACCATCAAGGCGGTGCGTGGCGACGCGATCGGCGTCATCGGGTTCTGCTGGGGCGGCAGCCAGAGCTTCCGCTACGCGACCAATAACCCGAACCTCAAGGCGTTCGTGGTGTGTTACGGCTCCGCGCCCGACACGGTCGCGCTGGCGCGCATCAAGACGAAGGGCCTCGGCGTCTACGCCGAGAACGACGCCCGTATCGGCGCCGGGTTGCCGGCCCTCGATACGGCGGTCAAACGGCTGCGGCTCGAGTACCAGTATCGCGTCTACCCCGGCGTCGGCCACGCCTTCCTGCAGACGCGTGAAAAGCCCGACGTGGCGGACACGGCGTGGGCGGCGATCGAGCGGTTTTTCCGGTCGCAGCTCGGCCGCTGACGGTGGCGGCGGCACTCGCCGCCGCCCTGCTGGGCTGCTCCGACTCGGCGCCGTTCCGGCCTCCCGGCACGTCGCTCGCCGTGACGGTGCAGGCGTATCACTGCTCGGGTGGATGTGGGTCGCCGAGCGGCCCGGTCGACACCGTGCAACGGGGCGATACCGCCCTGGTGCGACTCGCCGTTGCGGACACGACAGGGAGCAACACGATCGCGCTCGTCCGTCCTGACTGCGCCGTCAACGTCACGATCCTCGGCGGGACGACGCAGCACACGCTGCCCGGCGCTCCCACCTGTCCCGATTCGGGAATCTCGGTTGAAGTCGGCTCGGTGCCGTACCTGCGCGACGTCGTCTGGATCGTGGACGGGTCGTTTGCCGCGGGGGACTACACGCTGCGCGGCGACATCGTCGTCGACCCTCCTGTCACCGGCCGGCGGCCGGTGCACGTTCGTTAGACGCGCGGACGCGCGTCAGGGCGCGTGGGTCGAGCGGTTGACGATATACTCGCGCGCGCGGTCGAGCGGTGCGTCCTTCCCGGCGAGGAAGTCCGACACCTTCACCTCGACCGGCAGCTCGGGAGCGATCCCCGTGCCCTGGATTTCGGTGCCGTCCGGAAACGCGTCACGTGTGACGGTGAGGCGCAAGCGCCAGTCCCGGTGCAGACGCAGCTCGCTCACCTGTCCCGTGCTCCCCGCCGACGGCTCGCCGATGATCGGGCCGCGGCCGGCGTTGCGGTAGGCGATGAGCATGTCCTCGGCGCTGCCCCCCGTGCGGGACGACGACAGGATGGCCACTGGTCCCGCAAAAATGGGAAGGTCGGACCGGGGAGCGATCGTGTCGGGCGGCTCCGCAAACCACGCCCCTGCCGAATCGGGCATGTCCTGGCCGCGGTAGGCGGGACGGTACTGCGGCGTGCGCCAGCGCGACGTGAGGAGCGGCCCGCGCGCCAGGCGGCCGAGGATCCGGTACCCCGTTTCCCGGCCGCCCCCCACACCGTCGTGCTCGCGGAGATCGAGGATGATGCCGCGCACGGCGGCGAAATCGGGGAAAGCGCGATCGAACGCACGCGCCACCCCGGGGTCGGCGAACGAGGAGAGGCGCACCCAGATGATGGAGTCGGCGAGGGTATCGACCTGGAGCGGTGGAGGAGCGAGCGGCCAGCGATCGAGCAGCGACACGCTGCGCGTCACGCTGGCGCCGCGCTCCTCGCCTCCGGGCAGGCGGAGCAGCAGGTGCAGGGCGGTACCTTTCTCTCCTTCGAGCATGCGCGCGACGGCGAGGTCCCACCTGGCCGCGTCGGTAGAGGCCGCGATCTGGGGCAGCACCGAATCGCGGATCCAGCGCTCCGAGGGGATTCCCTGGACCGCGATGATCTCGGTGTTGCGCTGCGGATGTGCCAGGCGCAGCTCGTCGTTGTCGGCGAAGTCGACGAGGAACGGGCGCCGTTCGACGCTGCGCAACACGACGGGGGGACGCCCCCAACGCCCCGCGATCGCCGGTGGTGGCACGATCATCGCCTGGCCGTCGTCGAGCAGTGCGACCATGCGTTGCAGGCGGCGGAAATAGGCGAGCGGCGGCTCGCGCCCGTTGGCGGCGCTCAAGACGTCGGCGAAGCCGGAGTCCCAGTCTGCGCGGATCCGGTCCCAGGCGGGATCGTTGTAGCGCGCCTCCGCCCAGACGGCGGCGGCGATGCGGGCGCGCTCCACCGGCGCGATCTGCTGCGCCAGGAGCGGCACACTCCAGGCGACACCCAGAAGCGAGAGGCGCAACTGTGACGGCATGGCCCTAATCTATT
>DATLVL010000312.1:0-3365 GCA_035577525.1 Gemmatimonadales bacterium
GATCGCACCGAGGGGCAAAGCAAGATGAATCGCCGGATCGTGCGCGAGGCGATCTGGATCGTGCCGCGCCTGCGACTCATGGCCTGGTTCGGCCGGATCTAATCGGGCTCCCGGTCTACAAGATGACGGGGTCGGGCAACGACTTCGTCATGGTGGACGGCCGGCTCACGAGCCCCGAGCAGTGGACTCCCGACGACATCCGCAGTGTCTGTGCCCGGGGCATCGGCATCGGCGCCGATGGGCTCGTCGTGGTCGCGCCAGGAGGCACGGCAGACTCCGCCCGCATGACCTACTTCAACAGCGACGGCTCTCGTGCGGCCATGTGCGGCAACGCCGCGCTCTGCAGCACGCGTCTGGCGGCCATCCTGGGGCTCGCTCCCGAGCGGATGCGCCTCGAGACCGATGCCGGGACCTACGATAGCCGCGCGCTGGGGGGCGCCGATCGCGCGGAGCTGCACCTGGCGACGGTGCCGGCGCCGACGGCGCCTCGCATCACCCTGGCGGACGGTGAGTCGCGCCTCGGCTTTGCCACCGTGGGCGTCCCGCATCTCGTGGTGGTCGTCGCGGACCTGAACGCCGTGGATCTGGTGCGCCGCGGCCGGGCGCTACGCCACGATCCGGCGCTGGGCACGGCTGGGGCCAACGTCAACTTCATCGCGCCGGCGGATCGACGCGGGGCCTGGGCGATGCGCACCTACGAGCGCGGCATCGAAGCCGAGACCTTGGCGTGCGGCACGGGGGCCGTGGCGGCCGCCTGCATGCTGCGAGAATGGCGCCTGGCAGAGCTCCCGGCGACGATCATCACGCGAACCGGGCTGCCGCTCGTGATACGGGCCGAACGCAGCCGGGACGGCAGCTACGGCGAGGTCTGGCTGGAGGGGCAGGCGCGGTTGGTGTTCAGAGGCGTGTTGGCTGGGTGAAACCGTTATCCACATGCTTACACATCTCAACTTAACATAACATCTATTATGCGAAGTTGTTATAACCGCAATCCAGAAAGCTACTTGGCGGTTACCCCAAGCTCTCCGAGGCGCTCTTTCGCCTCGAACGCCACCGACGTCGAGTCCAGCTTGGTGACGATCTCCTGGTACGCCGCCTTGGCGCGAGTCGTGTCCCCGGAGGCCAGCCAGGTGCGTCCAGCGTCCGACAGGAACTGACCCTTGAGAAACGGCATCTCGGCGACGCTGGCAGCCTGCTGGTACGCGTCCGCCGCCTCCTTGGGGTGCCCGATGTTCTCGTATGCGGCCCCCAGGAGCCCAAACGCCTGTGACTGGTATTCGGAGGGTGCACCGGAGGCGTAGTCCTTGAGGACCGCGATCGCCTGCTGGGACTGCCCCTGGGCCAGACGTGTCTGGGCGAGGAGAATCGTCGCCTCGTTGGCCGAGCGGGTGCCGGAATAGTTCGCGGAGATGCGGGACAGCTCACTCGCGGCCAGCGGATAGTTCTTGCTGTCGAGTGCCAGCCGAGCAGAATTGAGCTGCTGACTCGCTACCCGCTCGCCCTGGCGGTTCGCGATCTGCCGCCATGCCAGCAAGGCGATCCCCAGGAGCACGATCGCAACGGTCCAGATGACGCCGTTCCTGTGCCGCCCGACCCATGCGAGCAGCGCTTCGCCGCGATCCGCGCGGTTCGCCGCTGCCGCATCTCCTGTTCTCACCGATGTCGTCACGATCTTCACCCGCTCCCGTTCACATATGCTGCGGCCGCCACCAAGTGCCCCTGGGGCGACTCGAACGCCCGGCCAACGGTTTAGGAAACCGCTGCTCTATCCATGCTGAGCTACAGGGGCGTAAGCAGTGAAATTTACCGGAGTTATGAGACCGTTATCAAGTACCGTCTTCAGTAGCGGATCAGCGCCTCGACGCGCAGCGGATCGAGGCGCTCGCGCCCTGAGAGGAACCCCAGCTCGATCAGAAAGCTGAATCCGACCACTTCCGCTCCTTGATTCTGGACCAGCCTGCCGGCCGCTTGGGCCGTACCCCCCGTCGCCAGGACGTCGTCCACGATCAGCACGCGGTCCTTTGCGGCGATCGCATCGGCGTGCATCTCCAGAGCGTCGGTGCCGTACTCGAGCTCGTACTGCACTCGCTGGCGCGTGGAGGGCAGCTTGCCCGGCTTGCGCACCGGTACGAGTCCCGTCCCGAGCCGCAGCGCGATCGGCGCGCCAAACAGAAACCCCCGCGACTCGACCGCCACCACCCGCGTCACTCCGGTCCCGGCGAACGCGGCCGCCATCGCCTCGGTCGCCATGCTGAACAGCTCGGGATCGAGCAGCACCGGAGTGATGTCCTTGAAAATGATTCCCGGCTTCGGAAAATCCGGGACATCCCGCACCGCGCCGCGCAGCCGCTTGATATCGATCATCGTCAGTGTCGTTGGCTCATGGCATAGTTAGGTGACTTCAAATGGCTTAGATAATTTCATCTGGTGTGAAACTTCCGATTTATCAACACCACTGACTCGAGCGGCTGGAGGTCCGTGACGCAGTGCCGACTCGAGCGATGCCAGGCCAGCGGGAGGCCCTTCTGCGACGACCTCGACCGACCCATCGGGAAGATTGCGCACATATCCCCCCAAATCGAGCCGCGTTGCCTCCCGCATGACGAACCAGCGAAACCCCACCCCCTGCACGCGCCCGCTCACGACAAAGCGGACGGCGCTCACGCAGCGCGGCGGCGCCGCTGCAACACGATGTACGTCCCCACCCCCACCACGACCAGCGGAATCAGGACCACGAGCACGCGCGTGACGTAATGCTGGACCTCTTCGTTGCGCAGTACGTCCTCGTGCTGCCCGAGAAAGTACCCGATACCCGTCAGGACGGCGCACCAGGCGAAGGCGCCGATAGCGGTATACGTCACGAACCGGGGTAGCGGCATCCGCGCGATTCCTGCGGGAATCGAGATCAGATGCCGGATCACCGGTAACAGCCGTCCGATGAGGGTGCTGATCTCCCCGTGTGCGGCAAAATATCGCTCGGCGCGCTCCAGGGAGCGCTCCGAGAGCAGCACGTAGCGGCCGAAGCGGCGTACGAAAGCGCGTCCCAGGAGCTGGGCGACCCAATAATTCGCCAGTGCGCCGATCACACTCCCAGCCGTGCCGCACAGGAGCACGATCGGCAGACTCATCTTCCCTTTGGCCACCCAGTATCCCGCCGGCGGCATCACGAGCTCCGAGGGGAGTGGCAAGATCGAGCTCTCGATCGCCATCAGCACGACGATCCCCGGGTAGCCGAGGGTCAAGAGCGTCGTCAGGAGCCAGGTGATGAGGCGCTCAACCATCGAATCCATGCTCCCCGAGTAGTGGTACGAACAACGCGTCGCCGAGTGCGGTCGTCCGCACACCGTCCGCCGTGCGCTCGACGA
>DATLVL010000313.1:0-4997 GCA_035577525.1 Gemmatimonadales bacterium
GGGTGCCGACCCAGTCTGCGCCGGCGCGCGTGATCTCGAGCTCGAAATGCCGCGGCGCGGCGCAGGCGCTCACCAGCGCGCGCCAGTCGTACTGCGGCCCGAACCACAGCTCGTACTCCGCTCCCACCTGGGGTGTGCCCGCGGAGCGCTTGGTCCACCACTGATCGAGCCCCGCCGGGGTGCTGACGACGCGGAACACGTCGGCCGGCGGGACGTTGATCGGGAAATCGCTGTAGATGTCGGGCATCGTCGCTCGATGCAATTATATCGCGGGCCTCGGCTATCTGTCACCGATGGTGACCCAGCATTCGAGTCAGTCGCCCGCGGCGACTCGCGCGAGTGAACTCGCGGCTCGGCTATCTGTCACCAATGGTGACCGAGCATTCGAGTCAGTCGCCCTCGGCGACAGACAGCCGAGTCGCGGCTTCAGCCGCGAACAGAGGCGCACTTGACGGTCGTCATATCACTCTGCACTATCAAGTACTTTGTTAAACGGTGAAACGTGACGCTGTTCGACCTGCTGTTCATCGTACTGTTTCTGCTGGGCGTCGTCGTGCTGGTGTCGGCGCTCGTCACGGCGCTGCGCGGCCACGGCGCCGCTGCCCTGCGCCGGCTGCGCACCCTGGCATTGGCCACGCTCGCCTACATGGCGATCGTCGCCGCGGTCTCGCTCGTCACGCCGCGCGCCCAGGTCGCCGTGGGGGAAAACCAGTGCTCCGATGATTGGTGCATCGCCGTGGACGACGCCAGGCCGCTCGGCGACAGCGGTGCCGTCGTCAGCTTCCGGGTGTCGAGCCGGGCACGACGCGTGACGCAGCGCGAGCGGTTTGTGGTGGTGTACCTGCGAGACTCAGGCGGCCGCCGCTATGACCCCGACCCTGCCCCGGACCAGCCGCCGTTCGACCTCACCCTCGAGCCTGGGGCGATGGTCCTGACCAAGCGGGTGTTTCGGGTGCCACGGAATACGCGGGGGCTCGGCGTGATCGTGACGAGAGAGGGGGATATCCCGTTTCCGCGCTGCTGCATCATCGGAACGGGAATATTTCACAAGGAGCCGATTGTGGCACTGCCCTGAGTGCTAGAACTCGCGCTTCTTCATCTCCGAAAAGAAATCCCGCCGCTCCAGATCCGCGTCGGTCGTGTCGGAGCGCAGCGTGTTGTCGTAGTTGCGCTGCACCTTCTTCTTCGCCGCCTCGGCCTTGGCGACGTTCTTGCGAATCAGCTTGGCCAGTCGTTCCTCTTCGCTCTTCGACATGCGGGCCCTCCTTTCCCGGTACAGGTAGTCCTGCGCGGACACCGTCAAAGATAATATGTCTGGAGATGTAACCCAAAGGCGAGCACAAAGTTCGCCAACAGCGCCCTCATAAGATCAGCTCCATCACGCGATCGGTCTGTTCATCGGTGCCCACCAAGAACGTCTGCGACCCCACATCCACGAAGCCACTCTTCTTGTAGAACGCCTGCCCCCGCGGATTGTTCTCCCATACGCCGAGCCAGAGGGAGGCGGCGCCACGGTCGCGAGCTGCCGCGATGGCGGCTGCCATCAGCTGCTGCGCCACACCGCGGCCATGCCACGCGCCGGCCACGTAGAACCGCCACACTTCGAGCGGTCGGGCCGCCGTGACGCAGGTGGGCGGCCGGCCCAACCGCAGCTGTGCGTAACCGATCAGCTCCCCATCGACCGACGCCACGAGCGTCGTGATCGCCGGGTGGGCCAGCTCGGCCGCCTGTTGCGCCACGCCGTAGGACCGAGCCAGATGCAGCGCCAGATCAGCGGGATCGTTGTCGGCGCCAAAAGCGTCGCGAAACGTCGCCGCCGCGAGATCAGCCAACGCGGCGGCGTCGCTCGCGACGCCTGGTCTGACGGTGACCTGGGTCGGCGCCTTTATTGTCCCCCGGCCGCCAGATCGGTCACCGTCCCGGCGAGCATCTTCACCTTCCCCTGATCGCTCGACGTCGCGGCTTCCGTGGTCAACCGCGCCGCCAGCGCGGTCAGCGCATCCTTGCGCGCCTGCCCCGCCAGCTTCTCAGCGCGGCCTAGGTCGTGCCGTACCGCCGTCAGCTCGGCCGGCGTCAGGCCATTGGAGCGCGCCAGCTGATCGCAGTAGGCGCGCGCCAGGACGAAGCTGGGTGCCCACACGAACTTCGGCTGGTCCTGTGTATTGAAATACGCGAGATGCACCGACTTCGCCGCGTCGAGCTCGTTCTGCGAGATGAATCCGCTGGGCTTGAGCTCCAGGATATCGAGCCCGCGCGCGATCTCGGAGCTGACGATCACGCCGTTGTACCAGTACGCCGACCAGGAGCCGGCGCCGACCATCTTGGTGGAATCCATGGGACCGCGGTCGAAGAAGGCGATTTCCTTCGGGTGCGCCGCATCGGTCCAGTCGAACACGGAGATGCCGCCCTGGTACCAGGCCTGGACCATGACGTCTCGGCCGGGGATCGGGATCAACGAGCCGTTGTGCGCCACGCAGTTTTCGTACTTGGTCTGCGGCGCGGTCATCTTGTAGTAGCTCTGGAACCGCAGCGTGTCGTTCACGATCGTGAAAATCGCGTCCGCGCCCCACTCGTGGCGGTCGGTCGAGCGGCACTTCGGCCCACCACCGCCACCCCATTCATCGGAAAACAGCAGCTTGGTGCCGTCGTTATTGAACGTCGCCGAGTGCCAGTAGGAGAAATTCGAATCAGAGGCCGCGGCCAGGCGCCTCGGATGCGCCGCGTCCTTGATGTCGAGCAGCAGGCCGTATTCGGCGCACGCCCCGGCGCCGACGCCGAGGGCGGGGTAGACGGTGACGTCGTGGCACTGATCGGGCCCCGCCTGTGGTTTCATCATTTTGTCCATGATTCCCTGGAGCGCGTTGCGCAGCGCCGTGCTGTCGGCGGCGGTCGGAGCACCGCTGCCTCCACGCGCCCGCACGACGCTATCGAGCATCGGCGTCACAAATTGGGCGGGGAGTATGAAGGCCTGATCTTCCATGATCGCGGCAAAGGCGCCGGCCGCCCTGGCCGAGTCGACGGTCTTGGTCGCCGGTGCCGAGTCGATCGGCGCCATGCCGTGGCTGGTCACCTTGGACAATCCCTCGAAGACTCGCGGTCGGTTCACGATCTGCGCCTTTTCGGGCGCGGCGAGGGGGACGCGGATCACATCGAGGCGGAACAGCGCCGAGCTCGTGTCCTTCTCGGGAGGAGCGTTGACGCACCCCGCAAGCTCCTCGGCCGGCCGCACCGCCGCCTGTCCAGAGACGTAAATGAATACCGCCCCGGTGTCGTGCGCGTCGGTCACCACGGTATGGGTGTGGGAGCCGCGACAGGTCTGCACCGCCGCTACCCTCTTCGGGTGGGCGACGTCCGAGATGTCGTAGATGCGGATGCCACGGAAGCGGTCCGCGCTCGCCGGGGCCTGCACGCCTTGTGTGCCGCAGTCGATCCGCCCGTCGGTCGATTCGCCCGAAACGAACAGCAGATTCCTGTACACCGACACGTCGCTCTGCATGTCGGGGCAGATGTTCAGAGTGGTCCTTGTCGGGTGCACCGGATCCGACACGTCCCACACCTGGAAGCCACGGAAGCTGCCCTGGATGACGTAGTGTCCCTGAAACGCGATATCCGAGTTCATGTATCCAAAGTCGCCCGGCTCGGCGGGAATCAATTCCTTGGCGGGCGGGCTGGTCGAGACGAGGCGCATGTTCCACGCCGCGGCGCCCGCGTTCCACCATCCGGCGCGGAGCCCGACGCGCGGGTCGGGGTTGGGCTGCTGGGCGACGGCGCGGGCGGCAAAGCAAGCGCCGGCGATCACGAGGATCGCAGCGGCGGACTGGCGACGAATCACGGTGTTCCTCTGGGTGAGGTGAGGTCTGAAAATTCGCCCGGTCGGCGGGCTGGCGTAAGACCCGCATATTTCCGATATGCTCACGTCCCCGTTCCTCCAGGAGCTGGAGAGCGCCCGGAACGTTCTGATCGCCGGCGTGGGCGGTGGCTTCGACATTTTCAGCGGGCTGCCGCTCTATTTCGGACTGCAGGCGGACGGCAAGCAGGTCCACCTGGCCAACTTGTCCTTCTCCGCTCTGCCCCCGGAGCCCGAGGCGCGGCTGGCACCGGCCGTCCTCACCGTCACCGCCTCGACGCCCCGGGTGTCGGACTATTTCCCGGAGAAGCATCTGTGCCAGTGGTTTCGCGGCCAAGGACAGGACATCGCGATTTATTGCTTCGAGCGCACGGGCGTCCAGCCGTTGCTGGAGGCCTACCGTGCTGTGGTCGCCCACCTTCGCGTGGACACCGTGATCCTCGTCGACGGTGGGACCGACAGTCTGATGCGGGGCGACGAACACGGGCTGGGCACGCCGCAGGAGGACATCGCCAGCATTACGGCCGTGCACGAGCTCGACGTGGCGCACAAGCTGCTCGTCTGTCTGGGATTCGGCATCGACCACTACCACGGTGTCTGCCACGCGCATTTCCTGGAAGGCGTCGCCGAGCTGATACGGCGGGGCGGATATCTCGGGACCGTGTCACTCGTCGAGCACATGCCGGAGGTGCGGCGCTACCGGGAGGCGACCGAAACCGTGTTCGCGCTGATGCCGCACCACGTCAGCATCGTGTCGAGCTCGATCCTGTCGGCGCTTGAAGGGTTGTACGGCGACTATCATGCGACCGAGCGCACCGAGGGAAGTCAGTTATGGATCAACCCGCTGATGCCGATCTACTGGTGCTTTCGCCTGGCGCCGGTTGCCGAGCGCATCCTGTATCGCGACGCGATGCGCGAGACCCGTTCCTATATGGACATCAACTACGTCATCCACGAGTTTCGGCTGCGCTGCGCGGCGATTCGTCCGCCGGTGGCCATTCCTCTCTGACGGGAGATCGACATGCAGACCAGTGCCATCGTCGCGGGTCTCAGCGCCCTGCTCGTCGCCGGTACACACCACGTCATCGACAATCACGTCGCGCGTACACCACCCATGGGGTGGAACAGCTGGAATCACTTCGGCTGCGAC
>DATLVL010000314.1:0-14725 GCA_035577525.1 Gemmatimonadales bacterium
GAGCTCGACCCGGAGCTGGCCGAGGCGCACGCCTCGCGGGGCTTCGCCGTCTCGCTCAGCAAGCAATACGATGAGGCACGCCGCGAATTCGAGACGGCGATTCGTCTCAATCCCAAACTGTACGAGGCGCATTATTTCTACGCCCGCGCGAGCTTCCAGGAGGGAAAGCTGGAGGAGGCCGTGCGACACTATCAGGACGCCTCCAACGTGCGGCCCGAGGACTATCAGGCGCTGGTGCTGATGGCCGCTCCCTTAAAGGCGCTGGGCCGCGAGGAAGAGATGCGCGCGGCGATGCGGCACGGGCTCGAAGTCGCCCAAAAACACTTGGAGCTGAACCCCGATGATGCCCGCGCCCTCTACCTCGGTGCCGGGGCGCTGGTCCAGCTCGGCGATCGCGAGCGGGGGCTCGATTGGACGCGGCGGGCGTACGCGATCGATTCGGAGGATCCCGGGGTGCTGTACAACGTCGCCTGCGCGTACTCGAATATGGGCCAGATCGACGACGCCATTGCCTGCCTCGAAAAGGCGGTCCAGAATGGATTCGGACACCGCGAGTGGTTCGAGAACGATTCCGACCTCGACCCGTTGCGAAGCGATGAGAGATTTCAAGCGCTCATGAAGCGGTTGTGAGGAAGTGACCAATAAAGGAGTGATCATGGTTGATCTCAAGCGAGTCGTGGTCGCTGCCGCCGTCATTGCGGCATCCTGCAAAAAGGCGGAGCAGAAGCCTCCGGCCGCGCCGCCGCCTCCCGAAGCCCATAAGGTCTCTCAGATCGACTCGCTGCAGACGCCGGAGTCGTTTCTCTGGGACGCAGCACTCGACGTGTATTTCATCTCGAACATCAACGGCAACCCGGGCGCGAAGGACAACAACGGGTTCATCAGCCTGGTCGTGCCTGACAGCGGGGTGCGCACGCTCAGGTTCATCGAGGGCGGCAAGAACGGCGTCACGCTCAACGCGCCCAAAGGGCTCGCCGTGAAGGGCGACACGCTGTGGGTGACCGACATTGACGCGGCCCGTGCCTTCAACGCCAAGACGGGGCGGTCGATCGCCACCATCGACCTGCGGCCCGCGGGCGCTGTGTTCCTCAACGACCCGGCGATCGGCCCCGACGGGGCGCTCTACATCACCGATACCGGCATCAAGTTCGACAGCGCCGGCAACGTCACCCACCCCGGGCCCGACCGCATTTTCCGGATCGCCCGCGGCAAGGTGTCGGTCGCGGCCCAGGGCGACACGTTGCACTGGCCGAACGGCATCACCTGGGACGTGAGCGGCAATCGCTTCATCGTGGTGGCGTACGGGGGCCCGATGATCTTCGAGTGGAAGCTGGGCGACAAGAATCCGACGGTGATCGGTCGCGGGCCGGGCGCATTCGACGGCGTCGAAGTCGCGCGCGGCAAGATTCTCGTGTCGAGCTGGACCGATTCGACGGTGTCAGCCTACCAGAGCGGCAACGAGGTGAAGGTCATTTCCGGTGTGCCGAGCCCAGCGGATATCGGGTACGACGCGAAGCGCAACAGGGTTCTGATCCCGGTGATGTCGCAGAATCACGGGGAAGTCTGGCAGCTGCCGTAACCCGCCGATGAGCGACGTTGGCGCGCCACGCCTCAGCGCCAGCGACTGGCCCGCGGGTGCCTATCCGCGGGCCGATCTCCCCGAGCGCGTGCTGCAGTTCGGTACCGGGATATTGCTGCGGGCCCTGTCTGCCGCTCAAGTCGACGCGGCGAACCGGCAGGGCCGATTCAGCGGCCGCATCGTCGTGGTACAAAGCACTCCGCACGGAGTGGCTCGCGACATGAACGCCCAGGACGGCCTCTTCACGCTCGTCGAGCAGGGCCTCGAGAACGGAGCCCGGGTCGATCGCGCCAGACTCATCGGCTCCATCTCGCGGGCGCTGGTGGCGGATACCGAGTGGGAGGCCGTGCGCGCCCTCGTCGCCCGACCGGAGCTGCAGGTCATTGTGAGCAACGTGACTGAGGCGGGGTTTCGCCGGGACGCGCCGTTCCCGGCTCGGCTCCTCGACCTGCTGCGCGCCCGGTTCGAGGGCGTCCGCGACGGGCCGCCGCTGTTCGTGATCCCGACGGAGCTCGTCCCTGACAATGGCGCGCGCCTCGCGGATATGATCCAGGATCTCGCAGGGGACAGGGATCGGGCATTCCGGAGCTGGTTGGAGCGCGGCGTCCGCTTCTGCTCGTCACTCGTGGACCGGATCACGACCGCACCGTCCCCCGAAACTCGTGCCAGGCTCGAATCCCGGCTGGGCCATTCCGATAGGCTGCTCACGCTCACCGAGCCGTATTCGCTGTGGGCGATCGCTGCCGACCCGGCCGAGCTCTCCGCCGTGTTTCCGATCGATGCGGAGCCCGGCGTCGTGTTCGCTCCCGACATCACCTTTTACAGCCAGCGGAAGCTGCGGCTCCTCAATGGCGCGCACACCGTCATGGCACCGCTCTCAATCCTCTCCGGTGTCGACACCGTGCGGCAGTCCATCGAGCACTCGACGCTCGGCGCATTCCTGCAGCGCCTGCTGTTCGACGAGATCGTGCCCGGGTCGGGGCTGGCGGCCGACGACGCGCTGCCGTTTGCGCGCAGCGTCGTGGAGCGCTTCGGCAATCCCTGGCTGGAGCACCGCTGGCACGTCATTGCAACGAATCAAACACCCAAGCTGCGGCTGCGCGTGGTGCCCGCGGTGCTGCAGTTCACTGCATCATGCCACCGCGTTCCGATGTGTCTGGCGCTCGCATGTGCCGCGTCGCTGCGCTTTTCACGCTGCACCGAGCAGATATCGGCGGGCGAAGGACGCGGTTGGTGGCGCGGCGCGTCCTACCCGATCCAGGACGTCGATTTGCCGCGACTGAATGGTCATTGGTGGGCGGTCGACCCGGCGCACGCCGCGGGGCCGGTGCCGGCGGAGACGCTGCAACGGCTGGCGGCCCGGATCATGGGCGACGCCGGCCTCTGGGGAGTGTCGTTGACTGACGCGCCAGAATTCGCCGCCGCCGTGACCGCCGCGTTGTGCCGGCTGGAAGACGTCGGCGTAGAGGGAGCGATCGCAGCCCTGGGCGTTGCATGACCGATCCAGCTCTCGATCAACTGCTCGCCAGCGGAGTCATTGCGGTGCTCCGCTCGCACGAGGCGAAGGGCCTCACACAGGTCGCCCGTGCGCTCCACGACGGCGGCGTGCGCGCGCTCGAGATCACACTCACGACCCCCGGAGCCGTGGCAGGTATTGCCGAGCTTGCCCATGCGGGTGATGGGCTGCTCGTCGGCGCGGGGACGGTGCTCGACGATACCACCGCCCGGAGCGTGCTGGATGCGGGTGCGAGGTTTGTGGTCAGTCCGACACTCGAGCCGGATGTCATTCGCGTCTGCCGCGAGCGGAACGTCCCCTGCATACCGGGAGCGTTCACGCCGACGGAGATTCTGCAGGCTTGGCGGGCCGGTGCCGCGCTCGTCAAACTGTTTCCCGCCGCGGCCGTCGGTCCCGGGTTCGTGCGGGATTTGCTTGCGCCGCTACCCTTCCTGCGCATCGTGCCGTCGGGTGGGGTCACGCTCGACAGTGTCGGCGACTGGATCCGCGCCGGCGTTGCAGCCGTGAGCCTGGGCAGCGCGCTGCTCGGTGGGCCCACTGCAGAGCTCACCGCGCGGGCGCGCGCCTTCGTCGCGGCGGTTGCGACGGCGCGTCAATCCATGGGCCAATCACCGTGACCCGCGTCGTCACGTTCGGCGAGCTGCTGCTGCGGTTGAGTCCGCCGGGCGACGAACGGCTACTCGCGTCGCCCCAGCTCGTCACGTATTTCGGCGGTGCGGAAGCCAACGTCGCGGTCGCGCTGAGTCACTTTGGCGTCCCGTGCGATTACGTCACCCGGTTACCGGAGAATCCCCTCGGCCTGGCGGCTCTCGAGGCGCTGCAGCGCGAAGGTGTCGGCACCCACTGGATCTCGCGCGGCGGCGAACGGCTGGGACTTTACTTCGTGGAGCCCGGGGCCGACCTCCGCACGATGCGGGTGGTCTACGATCGCTCGGGCTCGGCGTTCGCCCAGCTCGACCCCGAGTCCATCGACTGGAGCACGATCCTGGCGGACGCATCGTGGTTTCATTCCACCGGAATCACGCCGGCGCTGGGGGAGGGGCCGGCCCGCACCCTCGCCGCGGCACTGCTCCGGGCCCGGGCCACCCGAGTGCCGGTGAGCCTAGACCTCAACTACCGCGCGGCGCTGTGGCGGGGGCGTGATCCCCGACCGATCATCGAGCCGCTCGCACGCGGCGCCGATCTCGTGATCGGCAACGCGGCGGCGCTGCAGGCGATGCTGGGGATCGAAGCGCCCGACGGGCAGCTCGCTGAACGCGTGGCCCGGGAGCTCGGATGTCGCTACGTCGCCGTGACACAGCGTGACTCGATTGCCGCACGCACGCAGCGCTGGAGCGCCGGGCTCTATGACGCGACGGAGGGACGCAGCGCCACGAGCAGCCCGCAGGAAGTCAGCGTGGTAGATCGGGTCGGTGGCGGGGACTGCTTCGCGGCGGCGCTCATCGCCCGCCTGCTGGGTGGCGCGCTTCCGGCCGACGCGCTCGAGTTCGCCGCGCAGGCCAGCGCGTTGAAGATCACGCAGCCCGGCGACTTCAGCCGCTTGAGCGTGGCCGACGTCCTGGAGTGGCGGCGGCGATGATCCCGGCATTCCGCTGGTTCGGTCCTCGAGATCAGATCCCGCTCGGCCACATTCGCCAGATTCCGGGCGTGCGCGGGATCGTGAGCGCCCTGTACGACATCCCTCCCGGCGCGCCCTGGACACCGGAACAGCTCGGCAAGCTCAAGGCGCAGATCGATGACGCCGGACTCGCCTTTGCCGTGGTGGAGAGCGTGCCGGTGCACGAGGACATCAAGCTGGGGCGTCCCGGGCGCGACCGGTGGATCGACAACTATTGCGCGAGCATCCGCACCCTGGGCGAGCTGGGGATTCCGGTGCTCTGCTACAACTTCATGCCGGTGTTCGACTGGCTGCGCACCGACCTCGCGATGCGGCTGCCCGATGGGTCGACCGCGCTCGCATACGACGACGGCGCACTGGCTGCGATCGACTTGTCGGGCGGGACGGGTGCGTTGCCGGGGTGGGGCGCGGCCTACGACGCGGGCGAGCTGCAATCGCTGCTCGCCGCCTATCGCTCGGTGGACGCGGAACGCTTATGGGACCATCTCGCCTACTTCTTGGAGCGGGTGGTTCCCGTTGCCCGTGGAGCGGGCGTGCGGCTCGCGCTGCATCCCGACGACCCACCGTGGTCGATTTTCGGGCTGCCTCGGATCATCACGGACGCAAAGGCCCTGGACCGCCTCGTCCGGCTCGTCGACGACCCGGCGAATGGTGTGACCTTCTGCACCGGCTCGCTTGGCGCCAATCCCGAGAACGACCTCGCGACCATGGCGCGCCGCCTCGGGAGTATGGGACGCATCCACTTCGCGCACTGTCGCAACGTGGCGGTTACCGGCGCGCGCCGGTTTCACGAGACCGCTCACCCGTCGGCGTGCGGAGGCGTGGACATGTTTGCGGTCGTCCGCGCCCTGTACGAGGTGGGGTTCAATGGTCCGATGCGGCCCGATCACGGCCGCATGATCTGGGGCGAGGCGGGGCGCCCGGGCTACGGTCTCTATGACCGCGCCCTGGGCATCACCTACCTCCAGGGCTTGTGGGAGGCGATCGAGCGGGGCGGGGGCGGCGAGTGAAAATCGGCTACCGCTGGACGGTGTGCGCACTGCTGTTCGCCGTCACAACCGTCAACTACATGGACCGCCAGGTCCTCGGCATCCTCGCGCCGACGCTGCAACACGAGCTGCACTGGTCGGAGACGCAGTACGCGAACATCGTGTCCTCGTTCACGTTTGTGTACGCGTTCGGCTTTCTCGCCGCGGGGTGGTGGCTCGATCGGGTCGGCGTGCGCCGCGGATTCGCCGCGGCGGTCGTGGCCTGGAGTCTCGCGGCGATCGGTCATGCGTTCGCACGCACGGCGGTGGGGTTCGCCGCGGCCCGCGCGTTTCTCGGCCTAGGCGAGTCCGCCAACTTTCCCGGCGCCGTCAAGACTGTGGCGGAGTGGTTCCCCAAGCGCGAGCGCGCGCTCGCGACCGGGATCTTCAACGCCGGGACGAACATGGGAGCGATACTCACGCCGCTCCTCGTCCCGTGGCTCGTGCTGACGTGGGGATGGCAGTCGGCATTCATCGTGACCGGGTCGTTGGGTTTTCTCTGGTTGCTGGTGTGGCTCGCGCTGTATCGTGACGCCGAGGGTCATCCGCGGGTGAGCGCGGCGGAGCTCGCGCACATTCGCAGCGATCCGCCCGATGAGACGGCGGCGCGCGTGCGATGGCTCGACCTCCTCGGCTACCGGCAAATGTGGGCGTTCGCGGTCGGCAAGCTCCTGGCGGACCCGGTGTGGTGGTTCTACCTGTACTGGCTCCCGAAATTCCTCACCGCGCGCTACGGCCTCAGCCTCACGCAGCTGGCGCTGCCGCTGATCGCCGTCTACCTCGTGGCGGACGTGGGATCTATCGGGGGAGGATGGCTCTCCAGTGCGCTGATCAAGCGTGGATGGACGGTGAACCGTGCCCGGAAGACGGCAATGCTCGCGATGGCGCTCCTGATCGTGCCGACGGCGCTCGCGCCGATCGCTCACTCGATGTGGGCCGCGGTGCTGATCGTCGCCGTCGCGGCGGCCGCGCATCAGGCGTGGTCGGCGAACGTCTATACGCTGGCGAGCGATATGTTTTCCCGCGCGTCGGTGGGTTCGGTGGTCGGGATCGGCGCGTTCGCAGGAGCTGCGGGAGGCGCCGGGTTCCAGATCCTCACCGGTCATATCCTGCAGACCAACGGCAGCGACTATGCTCCGATCTTCGCGATGTGCGGCCTCGCCTATATCACGGCGTGGTGCATCATCCATCTGCTGGCGCCTCGACTCGAGCCCGTCGCAGGCAGTGCGCGTTGAACATCGCGACGTGGAACGTGAATGGCATCCGCGCCCGCGCGGGGCAGTTCCGCGAATGGCTCGATCGCGACCGCCCGGACATCGTCTGTCTGCAGGAGCTGAAGGCGGAAGCCAACCAGATCCCCGAAGAGTGCAAGTCCCCCGACTATCACGCGTATTGGCACACCCGCAAAGGCTACTCGGGGGTGTCTGTGCAGGTGCGCAAGGACCTGTTCGCCGTCGATCCAGTGTTCAGTCATCCGCCGTTCGATTTCGAATCGCGCATCGTCCTGGCCGACCTGGGCAATCTGGTGATCGCGTCGGTGTACGTCCCCAACGGCGGCAAGGACTACGCGGCGAAAGTCGACTTCGTGAACCGGCTGATCGAGTGGTCGCGGGAACAGGGACACGAGGGGCGCGAGGTCGTCGTGTGCGGCGACATGAACATTGCGCGCGCTGAAATGGATGTGCATCCCAAGGAGCGCAAGCCCATGGCCATCGGCCAACGCCCCGAGGAGCGAGCGCTGTTCGCCACACTGCTCGAGTCGCCGCTCGTGGACGTGGGACGGACGCTCGATCCCGACAACGCCAACCTGTTCACCTGGTGGGCGCCGTGGCGCAATTTGCGGCAGCGCAACATCGGCTGGCGGCTGGATTACCTGCTGGCGTCACCGGCGGTGGCGGCACGGGCCACCGCGTGCGTCGTGCAGGCGGATGTGGGCACGAGCGACCATGCGCCGGTCGTGATGTCAACTGCTACGTAGGTACTCGCTGATCACCGTGGCGTATTGGGCGAACGCCACTTCAGGCTCCTCGATGTCCGGGTGCCAGCGCTTCTCCCACTCGAAGCTGTAGAACCCACGGTACCCGATCTTCTGGAGTGCCTCGACCTGACGTCGCACCGGCACGGTTCCCGTGCCGGTGAGCACATAGCGACGGTCGTTCCCAGCAGCGACCGAGTCCTTGAGGTGCGTGTGCCGGATGTAGCTCCCGAGCCGGCGCACCGTCTCCTCGGGCTCTTCCTTGCCTGAAACGAACGTGTGGTGGGCGTCCCAGAGCAGCGCGACGTTCGGCGAGGCGGCACGCTCGAGCAGTGACTGAAGAGAGGGGGAGTCGGTAAAGTCGCCGTGCGACTCGATCAGCACCGTGACGCTCGTGCCCTGGGCGTAGTCGCCCAGCTCCCGCAACCCGCGCGCGATGTGCGCCAGCATCTCGTCCTTTGCCACGCCCGGCACGTACTGATTGCCGAACACGCGCACATACGGCGCGCCGAGCGCATGCGCGAGATCGATGAAGCGGCGCCCCTCGTCGAGCTGGGCGGCGCGCTTCGTGGCGTCCATCTCGTGCATGTTGGCCGAGCTGCCGAGACAGGAGATGACCAGGTCACGCTGCACGAGCTGCGCTTTGGTTTCGGCGAGCCGCGCGGTTGCGAATTCGGGGCGCTGGGGGAGGTCCATCGTGTCCTCGAGGCCGCGCAGCTCCACGGCGGCGTAGCCGTGCCCGGAGGCGAAGTCGAGGATCTGGAGCCAGTTCCATTTCGGGCAGCCCAGTGTGGAAAAGCCGATGGGCAGGCGCGCGCTCGATAGCGGCACACCCGGGAACGCGGTCGCCGCCAGGATTGCGGCCGACGTTTCGAGGAACTCGCGCCTTGTGGTCACGATTCGTAGTTTAGCCTCTATGACGACTCCTCGTTACTCCCTCATCGTGCTGGCCGTCTGCGCGGGATCGCTCGCCGCCCAGACCGCCGCTCCGGCCGCACTCAATCAGCTCACGGACGCCGAACGCGCAGCCGGGTGGCGGCTGCTGTTCGATGGCAAGACGCTCACGGGATGGCGTGGCCTGGGCTATGACACCATCCCCTCCGCGCATTGGGTCGTCGTCGACGGGACGATCAAAAAGATCGCCAGCGGCAACGTTCCGAAGCTCCCGGACGGCCAGCCGCTCGTGGGCGGCGACCTCATGACCGTCGACGTGTTCGGAGACTTCGAGCTGTCGTGGGAGTGGAAGGTCACCCCCGGCGCCAACAGCGGCGTCAAGTACAACGTCTCCGAAGAGCTATCGGTGCAGAACGCGCCCAATCACGCGGCCCTGGGCTTCGAGTATCAGATGCTGGACGATGACCGCCACGTCGACGGCAAGCTCCCGACGCACCGCGCCGGCGCGCTGTACGATCTCGTCGCCCCCAATGACGCGAAGCATCTCAAGCCAGTAGGCGAGTGGAATCAGTCGACCGTGATCTTCCGGGGCAACCACGGCGAGCACTGGCTGAACGGCGCGCGTGTCGTGGTATTCGAGCTCGGCACCGCGCACATGGATTCGCTGCTCGCGGCGAGCAAGTTTCACCCCTTCGCGTGGTTCGGCCAGCGCCGCCAGGGTGGCGGCCACATCGTCCTCCAGGACCACGGCGACGAGGTCTACTTCCGCAACATCAAGGTGAGGCCGCTATGAAGCGCCGCAAATTCGTGAAGACCGTGTCCGCTGCCGGATTGGGCCTGGCGACCTCGGGCATGCGCTCCTGGGCGTTCGGCCGGTCGGCGTCGGAGAGGGTCGTCGTCGCCGTCATGGGACTGAACGGCCGCGGCACGGTGCTCGGCAGAACCTTTGCCCGCACGCCGAACGCCACGGTCGGCTACGTCTGCGACGTCGACTCGCAGGTCCTGGCGAAAGCAGCCACAGCCATCGGCGGTCTCCAAACGACTCCTCCCAAGGCGATCGCGGATTTCCGGCGCGCGCTCGAAGACAAATCGGTCGACGCGCTCGTGATCGCCGCTCCCGATCACTGGCACACCCCCGCGGCGATTCTCGCCCTGCAGGCGGGGAAGCACGTCTACGTCGAGAAACCCTGCGGTCACAACGCGCGCGAGGGCGAGCTGATCGTCGAGGCGCAGCGCAAGCACCAGCGCGCGGTCCAGATGGGGACACAGCAGCGCTCCGCCGCGCGCTCCATCGAGCTCGCTCAGGCCCTCAAGGAAGGTCTCATCGGGCGCCCCTTCCTGGCGCGCGCCTGGTACGCGAACACGCGGGGGACGATCGGGCGCGGTAAGGAAGCGCCGGTGCCTTCGAACCTCGACTACGAGCTGTGGCAGGGCCCGGCACCGCGCACGCCGTATCGGGACAACGTGATCCACTACAATTGGCACTGGTTCCACCGCTGGGGAACAGGCGAGATCTGCAACAACGGCACCCACGAGATCGACGTGTCGCGCTGGCTGCTCGGCGTGGACACCTGCACCCGGGTCGTGTCGACCGGCGGTCGCTATCAGTTCGAGGACGACTGGGAGTTTCCCGACACGCAGGAAGTCGCCTTCGAGTTCGCCGGCGGGAAGACGATCATCTGGCAGGGGCAGAGCTGCAACGGGCTGCCGACCTTCGGCCGCTCGCGCGGCGTCGCCGTGCAAGGAACCAGTGGGAGCGTCGTGGTCGATCGCGACGGCTACGTCGTGTATGACCAGAAGGGCCAGGTGATCCGGGAGGTGGCGGCCGCGAAGCCGTCGGATCCGTTGAACGTCGTGGCCGACGACGAGGCGACGGGGACGCATATCGCCAATTTCATCGACGCCGTGCGCACCGGCGCCGCGCTGCACCAGCCCATCGCCGAAGGGGCGAAGAGCGTGCTGCTGTGCCATCTCGGCAACATCGCGCAGAGTACGGGGCGTGCGCTGCACATCGACGCGTCAGGGCATATCCAGGGTGACGCCGACGCCATGAAACAGTGGCAGAGGGAGTACGCCCCGGGCTGGACGCCCGTCGTGTAGATGAAGGGCCCTGCGCCGCACGAGGACCGCGGCTTCGATCCCGAGCCCTCGGTACGGCGTGCCGCCCGCGCTCTCTATGAGGAGACCCGGGGGTTGCCCATCATCTCCCCCCACGGGCACGTCGATCCTCGCCTCCTCGCCGAGAATGAGCCGTTTTCGGATCCGGCGACGCTCATCGTCACACCCGACCACTACATCCTGCGCATGCTCTATGCCCACGGGATATCGCTCGAGTCGCTCGGCGTGGCGACGCGGGAAGACGCCGTCGTAGAGACCGACCCCAGAGCGATCTGGCAGCGCTTCGCCGAACGCTACCACCTCTTCCTGGCGACCCCGACCGGGGCATGGCTCGATCACGAGCTGTACGCGGTGTTCGGGGTGCGCGAGCGGCTCGATGGCGACACCGCGGGGCGAGTGTACGACGTCATCGCGGAACAGCTCGCGGCTCCGGAGTTCCTGCCGCGGGCGCTGTTCGACCGCTTCGGCATCGAAGTGCTGGCGACGACCGACAAGGCAGGCGACGGACTCGAGCACCACCGCGCCATTCGGCAGTCGGGCTGGAAGGGCCGGGTCATCCCGACGTTCCGTCCCGATGCGGTGTTCCAGATCGCCGCTCCGGGATGGCGAGCGGAGCTCGACGCCTTCGCGCGCGCGTGCAGCGGCTCGCTCGGTACCTGCGAAGAGTTCATCCACGCTCTCGAGCAGCGACGGATGTTCTTCCAGGAGCTCGGGGCTCGAGCGACCGACCACGGCGTGCTCGAGCCGTTTACGGAGCAGCTCACGCCCGATGAAGCAGAGCGCCTGTTCCAACGGGCCAGAAACGGAACGGCAACGGCCGTGGACCAGCGGCGCTTCGAGGGGCATCTGTTGATGGAGATGGCGCGCCTGTCCATCGCAGACGGGCTGGTCATGCAGCTGCACGCCGGCGCGCTGCGGGACCACAACCGCGTGCTGTTCGACCGGTTCGGTCCCGACAAGGGCGGCGACATCCCGATCGCGACCGAGTTCACGCACAACTTGCGGCCCCTGCTGAACGCCTACGGCAACGATCCCCGGTTCACCCTCGTGCTCTTCACCCTGGACGAGTCCACCTACAGCCGCGAGCTGGCTCCGCTCGCCGGTCACTATCCGGCCGTCCGGCTCGGGGCGCCGTGGTGGTTTCACGATTCGTTGCACGGCATGATGCGGTTCCGCGAGCGAACCACGGAGACGGCTGGGATCCACAAGACGGCGGGCTTTACCGACGACACGCGCGCGTTTTGCTCGATTCCGGCGCGGCACGACCTGGCGCGCCGCATGGACGCGAACTTCCTCGCGGGTCTCGTCGCACGGCATGTGATCGGGATGGACGACGCGCGCCGCATGGCGCGGGCGCTGGCCTACGATCTGGCCAAAGAGACCTACAAGCTAGCGGCCGGCACTGCGTCGTAATTCCGCAGTCACGGCGTCGAAAAACGCCCAATCGTCGATCGCGTCTGCTCCCACCGGAAGCGCCCGGGCGCTCCACACCACGATGACGACTTGGGCCGCGGGATTCACGTACAGGAACTGACCGTAGATGCCCTCGCCGGCGAACGCGCCATCTTTGCGCGCGGCAGCTGTTGGTGCGGTCCACCACAAGTATCCGTAGTCGAGCGCCGAGCCGTTCCGCAGCGTCTTCGGCGTCGTCGCCTCTTGGACCCAACCGCTGGGAAGTATCGAGTCACCCGCGGCGACTCCGCCGGCCAGCATGAACAGACCGAAGCGACCATAATCCTCGAGCGTCGCACTGATGCCGCTGCCGCCGATTTCGGCGCCATCGCGGGAGTCGAGCCACCAGTTCGCGTCCGCCTCCATCCCGAAGCGGCCCCAGATCCGCTCGCCCAGGTACGTCGCCAGCGGCATCCCGACGGCGCTACGCAGCACGAGGCCGGCGACCTGCGTCTCGCCGGTGTTGTAGTTGTTCACGCTGCCCGGCGCGGCCGCGCGGGGAAGGCTGCGCATCACGGCGAGCGCGGATCCGGGGACCTGGGAAATCTGCGCCTCGAGCAGCCGGCGCCGGTCCGAAGAGGGATCGGTGTACGTCTCGTTCCAGCGCACCCCCGATGCCATCATGAGGACATCGCGAATCGTCACCCCATCGTAGGCGCTGCCGGCGAGGGCGGGGACGTAGTGCGTGACCGAGTCGGAGAGGCTCGCGATCGACCCCTGCTTCAGCGCCGCGCCGATCAACGTCGCGGTGATCGACTTGGCGATCGACATCGACATCCACCGGGTGTGGGGGCCGTTGCCGAAGCGATAGTGCTCGAGCGCGATGCGACCGTGATCCAGCACGAGCAGTGCGGCGACGCGGTTCAGCTCGAGGTAATCCTGCAGGTCATGTGCTGCCCCCCGGTCGGTGAACCGCACGTCCATGAGTGGCTCGGCTGCGGCTGGCAGGGGCAGTGGGTTCGGCGAGCGGGGAATCCGCCGCGTCGGGAACAGCCGGTCGATGTTGCGAAACGTGTGGACGGCCAGCTCGGGGCTGAGCGCGGCGTCGTAGATCTGCCGCACCGTCCCGATCGGCTCCGCGGCGTGCGGGTAGGAATCGCTTGCGGCCGAGGCCGGTCCCTGTTGCGCGATCAACCGGGTCGAGGCGATCAGCAGGAGCAGGCTAGTGGCCAACCGCTCTGAGCCGATCTTTCGCCTCTACGTTCGTGGTATCGCGGCGGATCGCTTCGCGGAATGCTGCCGCAGCGCCAGTCGAGTCGCCGCGCATCAGGAGAATGTTGCCGCGGAACACGTACATTGCCGACGACCCCGGGAATATTTCCTCATTGAGACGCAGCATCGCGAAGGCTTCATCGAACTTGCCGGCGCGGCCCAGCCGGAAAGCCGCGATGCTGAGCGACGGCTCTCCGAAATCGTACGCCGCCCGCCCGTAATAGCGCTCGCGCAAAGCGTGATACAGCCGAATCGCTGAATCGGCGCCGGCGGCCGTTGCGGTCTCCTGCATCAGCGTTTCGAGCGGAACGGGGCGGGTGACGCCGCGGTGGCAGGTCATGCAGGTCACCTGAACGCTCGACCCTTCGTGTTCGTGCATCGGCAGCGTGTCGAGGCGACGGTTGATCTCGGCGACCATGCTGAGCATCTGACGGGCCACCAGCTTGGGGTGCTTCTCATCCTTGGCGAAGTCGAACTGCTCGAGCGGCTGGCCCTCCTGGCCGACATGACAGAATGGACAGCGCACGCCGAGGGCGGAGGTGATGTTGCGCATCGTCCCGATGACCTGCAGGACGGGCGTGGTGCGGGGAATCACCTTCACGTTGACGAGGGAATCCGGCGGAAAATGGCCGGTCTGGCCGGCCAGCGTGCCGCACACGGTGAAACAGCCGGCGAAAAACAGGAGGGATGTTTTCATGACTTCACAGGTACGCCATGCCGGCACCGCTCGCCATGGAAGGTTTGCCGCCCTTACCAATTCCTGACCCGGACGCTCTCACGGCAATGCAAAGGCGACGTATGTGTCGCTCGACTTCGTCCCCAGCTTGCCGCCACCGGCGGCGATTACCACGAATTGCTTTCCGCGGACGGAGAAGGTGCTCGGCGTAGCGAAGCCTGCGGCGGGGAGGGCGGTCTCCCAGAGCAGGTGTCCCGTGGTCTTGTCGAAGGCGCGAAACTTCGCATCCATCGTGGCGGCGATGAACACCAGTCCCCCCGCCGTCACGATCGGCCCGCCATACTGCTCGGCCCCAGTCTGCCGGCCGGTCGCGCCGAATTCGGTGTGCTCGCCCAGCGGGATTCTCCAGCGATACGCGCCGCTGTTGAGGTCGATCGCGCTCAACGTTCCCCAGGGCGGCTTCACCGCCGGATAGCCGCTCGAGTCTCTCCAGCGTTCGTATCCGGCGAACTCATAGGGCGACTGGGGCGCGGCGGCCGACTGGGCCGCGGTCGCCGTGCAGCTTCCTGACCCAACGGGAGCGGCTGTGCCGAGCAGGTACGCGGTCACCAGGCAGCGCTGCTCCTCAGACAGCCGGCCGAACGAAGGCATGAAGCC
>DATLVL010000315.1:0-5844 GCA_035577525.1 Gemmatimonadales bacterium
ATCTTTCGTGTGGCCGATAGGGCTCCGGAGTCCGCCACGGTCGATGGGGTCGACTTGGGAGTCCTCAAAGGAGACCTCGAGATCGAGCTCATCAAAGACCTCCAGGCGTTTCCATCTCTCGTTCGCCACTCGGCCGAACAACGCATCCCGCATATGATTGTTGGATACCTGCAGGGATTAGCCACGCACGCGCATGCCTGGTACAACAAGTTTCGCGTTTTAGACGAGCCTGAAGAGGCGGCGCGTCTCGTACTCGTTCGTGCAGTGCGTCAAGTGCTCGCCAACGGCCTCTCCATCATCGGTGTCTCGGCCCCGGACCGGATGTAACCATGAGTGTTCTCGTCGTCGGATCGATCGCGCTTGACTCGGTGGCTACCCCCTTCGGCCAGACCGCCGACGCCCCCGGCGGCTCGGCGGTGTTCTTCGCGGCTGCGGGGGCGCTTTTGCACCCCGTCCAGGTGGTCGGCGTCATCGGCTCCGATTATCCGTTGGGCGTGCTCAAGACCCTGGAAGCCCGCGGCGTCGATCTCTCAGGCGTGGAAAAGGTGGAGGGCGAGTCTTTCCGTTGGAAGGCCAAGTACTCGTATGACCTGGCAAACCGCGAGACGCTCGAAACGCGGCTCGGTGTATTCGCTCACTTCCGCCCCAAAATCCCGGCCAAGTTCCAGGAAGCGAAGTACGTCTTCCTCGGCAACATCGACCCAGGCCTGCAGCTCGGCGTGCTCGACCAGGCGAAGCACCCCAAGCTCACCGCCTGCGACACGATGAACTACTGGATCAACTCGAAAAAGGACCTGCTGCTCGAGCTGCTGCGCCATATCGACATCCTGATGGTGAATGACTCCGAGGCGCGCGAGCTGTCGGGCGACTGGAACATCTACCGCGCGGCGCAATGGATCCTCGGCCGGGGCCCCACACGCGTCGTGGTGAAGCAGGGGGAGCACGGCGCGCTGCTCGTAGACAAGGAAGGGACGTTCAAGGTCCCCGCCTATCCGCTGCAGGAGGTGTACGACCCCACCGGCGCAGGCGATGCGTTCGCAGGCGGGTTCATGGCGTACCTCGCGAGCGTGGACGACACGTCGCCGATGTCGCTGCGCCGGGCGATGGTGCACGGCGCCGCGATGGGGAGCTTTGCCGTCGAAGCGTTCGGGATCCAAGGGTTCGACAAGGTGACGCCCGCCGACGTGCGGGCGCGCGTGCGCGCGTTTAAAGACCTGGTGCACTTTGAGCTCGACTGACCGCTACGCGGAGTCGGGCGTCGATCTCACCGCCGCCGACGACGCGAAGCGCCGTATCGCCGCCCTCGTTGCCAAGACGCGCACCAAGTTCGCCCTGGGGAAGGTGGGCGGCTTCGGCGGGATGGTGCGCGTTCCCCCGCACTACAAGAAACCGGTGCTCGTCCTGTCGACCGACGGCGTCGGTACGAAGGTGCTCGTCGCCGCGCGCGCCGGGATCCACAACACCGTCGGCGAAGACATCGTCAATCATTGCGTCAACGACATTCTGGTGCACGGCGCGACGCCGCTCGCCTTCCAGGACTACATCGCCAGCGGAAAGCTCGTCCCCGAGGTCGCGGCCGCGCTCGTCGAGGGGATCACGCGTGGTTGCCAGGCGCACGACCTGACGCTCGCCGGCGGCGAAACGGCGGAGCTGCCCGATCTCTACGCCGAGGGGCATTACGATCTGGCGGGGACGATCGTCGGAGTAGTAGAGGAAGACGAAGCGCTGCACGGCGACAGGGTCGCGGCCGGCGACGTGCTCATCGGCTACGGCTCGAGCGGCCTGCACACCAACGGCTACACCCTCGCACGGCGCATCGTGTTCGACGATCTGAAGCTCGACGTTGGCGACAAGTTTCCTGACTCGAGCGCCACCGTGGGCGAGGTGCTGCTCGCCGTGCACACGAGCTACTCCGTCGCCATCACGCCGGTGCTGCCCCTGATCCACGCCCTCGCCCACATCACGGGCGGCGGGATCGCCGGCAACCTGGTGCGCGTGCTGCCGGAGACGTGCGCAGCGGTGGTGGATGCGGGGAGCTGGTCATGGCCGCCGGTGTTCCGGGTATTGAAGACGGCGGGAAACGCGTCGCTCGGCGAGATGCGGCGCGTGTTCAACCTCGGGATCGGAATGATCGCCGTGGTGGGGCGCGATGACGTGGAGAGTGTGCAGCGTGCCGCACAGCGTGCGCAGATCAAGACGTGGATCATCGGCGAGATAGTTCCTGGTCAGGCCGGAGTACGCTTTACGGAGCGATAACTGCGTAGACGGTCGTCGGGTTTCGGTCGATCGTCTCCCTGGAGGATAGATGCGACATCATTTCACAGTGGGCCTGGCCGTGCTTGTGGCCTGCAGCATCACGCCGCGGCTTGCAAGTCAGCAATGCAGTGGCGGCGTGCAGGCCCAATCAATCTGCAACCGTGCCATCGACGCCCTGAAGACGTTCCACCCGGCGGCCGGGATCATCGTCTCGGGCGGCAACCCTTCCCTGGGCACCGCAAAAGCGCTCGGCGGGTTCGGCCACTTCTTTGTCTCGGCGCGCGTCAACGCCGTGAAGGTCGCGGCACCCAATCCCGACACGACGAGCGGTCCGCAGACGATTCACGGCTTCGTGCCGGCGCCGGTCGTCGAGGCGGGAGTCGGCGTCTGGCCCGGACTGCAAGGTGGGATGCTCGCCGTCGATGCGCTGTTTTCCGCGACGCTCGTGCCGACCCACGCCGTCGACAAACTCACCGTCGACTCCGGCACCGCGCACCTGGGCAGCATGGCCCTGGGGCTCGGCTTCGGCGCGCGCGTCGGCGTCCTGGGCGGGATGTTCCCCATTCCGGCGGTGTCCGTCAGCGTGATGCGCCGCTCGCTGCCGCGGCTCACCTACGGCCAGCTCGCGCCGTCGAGCATCTCGGCGGGCGACGCGTTCGATTTCTCGACCGACGTGAAAGCGACGAATGTGCGCGTGACGGCGGGCTACCACCTGCCGCTCGCCGACGTCGCCGCCGGATTCGGATTCGATCACTATTCGTCCCACGGTCGGCTGCGCTACTACGACAATCCGCCGTTCTCGAGTATCGCAACGGTGCCGTTCACCCCGCACGAGAATCGCGAGGTGGTTTTCGCCGACGCCGCGTTCCACCTGGCGCTGGCGTCGCTCGGCGTCGAGCTCGGCTACCAGACGGGGCAGGATCAGCACCTGAGTACGAATTATTCGGGGTTCGATCCGAAGAGCGGGCACTTTTTCGGAGGTCTCGGGGTTCGTGTGGGGCTCTAGGGAGGTCTTGGACCAGCCCCCAGGACCGGTTCCGGTGAACAGGGGAGATAGGGTGAGCCTTGTCTAACGAAGCGCTGGAACGCAGTGCGATGCAGCGCGCGATCGAGCTGGCCCGGCGCGGGTGGGGGCGTGTGTCGCCCAACCCGCTGGTGGGCGCGGTCGTGCTGAAAGACAAGGTCGTCGTTGGCGACGGGTGGCATGCCGAGTTCGGCGACGCGCACGCCGAGGTGGTGGCGCTGCGCGCCGCGGGGGAGAAGGCGAAAGGGTCGACGCTCGTCGTGACGCTCGAGCCGTGCACGCACTACGGCAAGACGCCGCCGTGCACCGATGCGATTCGCGACGCCGGCGTGGCGCGCGTCGTGATCGCGATGCGCGATCCCGATCCTGTGGCGCAGGGCGGCGTCGAGAAGCTGCGCCACTCCAAGATCTCGGTCGACGTCGGGCTGCTCGCCGATGCCGCGGCGGCGCAGAACGCGCCGTTCCTGTTCGTGCGCGAAGAGCTGACGCGCCCCTTTGTCGCGCTGAAGCTCGCGACGTCGATCGACGGCCGCATCGCCGACTCCGGCGGCCGCTCGCAGTGGATCTCGGGGGCGCAAGCGCGCGACTGGGCGCACTGGCTGCGCGCCGGATTCGATGCGATCGCCGTGGGGGGCACCACGGCGATGCGCGACGATCCGCTGCTCACGGTACGCGGCGGGTTGCAACCGCGCCGGCCGCCGGTGCGCGTCGTGTTCGACCGCCGTGCGACGTTGAACCTCGCCTCGAATCTGGTGCGCACGGCGGGCGGTCCACCGACGTGGGTCGTCGGTTCCGAGGGCGCGCCCGCCAAGAACGTGAAGGGTCTCGAAGCCGCGGGAGTGCGAGTGTTTCGCCCGCGCTCGCTGCCGGACGGCCTGAAGGAGCTGCGCGCCGCCGGCATCGAGTCGGTCCTCGTCGAAGGCGGCGGGGCGCTCGGCGTGGGGCTCCTTGCCGAAGGCCTGGTCGACCGGCTCTACTGGCTGCAATCGCCCGTCTGGCTCGGCGATGGCGGCGTCCCGGCATTCCCCGGCGTGGCCGATTCAGGGCTCGAAGAAGCGCCGCGCTGGACACCGGTGGAGCGACGGCCGCTCGGGCCCGATACATTATTGGTCTTGGATCGGCGGCTATGTTTACCGGGATCGTGAGTGCGGTGGGGACAATCGTAAAGGCGTCGTCAGTGATCGGTGGTCAGTCGTCGGGTGGCGTCGCCCTACAGGTCCGTGCACCGTTCCGGAACGTGAAGCGCGGTGAGAGTGTTGCCATTAATGGTGCCTGCCTCACTGTCGAGCGCGTCGTCCGAGGCGGGTTTGCCGTTCGAGCGGTCGCCACGACGCTCGACCGGACGTTGTTCGGAGAGTACGCCGCGGGCCGCAAGGTGAACCTCGAGCGCGCGGTGCGTGCCGGCGAGCCGCTGGGCGGGCATCTGGTGCAGGGGCACGTCGACGGCGTCGCTACCGTCGAGTATGTGCGGCGGCGTGGCGATGCGGTGCTGGTCGGGTTGCTCGTGCCCCCAGAGGTTCGGGAGGTGTGCATCCCGAAGGGCTCGATCACAGTGGATGGAGTGAGTCTTACCGTGGACGATTTGCCCGGTGGTGCCGTGGTGCAGGTGTCGCTGATCCCGTTCACGCGGGAGCACACGACGCTCGGCGAGTTGGAGCCCGGCGCGCGCGTGCACGTGGAAAGCGACGTGATCGGGAAATACGTGAGGCAACTATGGCGTTCGGAACGATAGAGCAGGCGATCGCGGACATCCGCGCCGGGAAACTCGTCATCGTGGCCGATGACGAGGGACGCGAGAACGAGGGGGACCTGGTCGGCGCCGCCGAGAAGGTCACCGCCGAGATGGTCAACTTCATGGCGACGCACGGGCGCGGCTTGATCTGCCTGCCGATGCTTCCGGAGCGGTGCCAGGCGCTCGGCCTGCCGCAGATGGCGGAGCACAACACCGAGGCGCACGAGACGGCGTTCACGGTGAGCATCGACGCTGCGAGCCGCTTCGGTGTGACGACGGGCATTTCCGCCGCCGACCGTGCTGCCACGATTCGCGTGGCGATCGATCCGTCGACGATCCCCCTGGATTTGCGACGTCCCGGCCACGTCTTCCCGCTGCGCGCCCGTCCCGGCGGCGTGCTGCAGCGCGTCGGTCAGACCGAGGCGAGTATCGACCTGGCGCGGCTGGCGGGGCTCTATCCGGCGGGCGTGATCTGCGAGGTCCTGAACGACGACGGCACGATGGCGCGGCGCCCGCAGCTCGAGAAGTTCGCCGCCGCGCACGCGCTCACCTTCATTACGACCGCGCAGCTCGTGGCATACCGGTTGGCGCACGAGCGGCTGGTGCATGCCGTCGCCACGTCGCGCATTCCGACGCCGTACGGCGAGTTCAGGATCACGGGTTACATGAACGACGTCGACTCCGCCGAGCACGTCGCCCTGGTGTACGGCGACGTCAAAGACCAGCGCGGCGTCCTCGTGCGCATGCACTCGAAGTGTCTCACCGGCGACGTGTTCGGCTCGAGGCGCTGCGACTGCGGCTGGCAGCTGCAGAGCGCGATGCGCATGGTCGC
>DATLVL010000316.1:0-8421 GCA_035577525.1 Gemmatimonadales bacterium
GCTGCTGTGGCCCGAGATCTACCGCCGCAACACGTCGGTGATCGAAGACCCGCACTGGATTTATCCCGGCGAGGTGCTCGACCTCGGCGGCATCGCGTCGGCACCACCGACCGACACCACGCAGACCGTCGCGCAGCGCGACACCACCTCCGCCGACACGACGGGCGCGGCCGACACGACGCAGCTCGCGGCACCGCCGCCGCCGCCCACCGAGCCCGAGGGGCCGGGGACGATCTTCGACCGCCGCGCCAACGCGCGGCAGCGCGTAGAAGACGTGCTGCGCGCTTACGCGCACCAGGTCTACCGGCCGGTGCGGCGCGGCGAGTTCTATTCCGCCGGATTCCTGACCGAGGGCGAGAAGCTGCCGTGGGCGACCGTCGTCGGGAACACGGCCAAACCGTCGATTCCGGTGCTGGCGAATCCGCCGGCGTCGAACGTGGCCATGCAGTTCCAGGAGCTGGCCATTCTGCCGCCGTCCCAGGCATCCTATCACATCGGCGACTCGTTGCTCGTCGCGCGGCTGGACCGCGACCTCAACCCGTGGGGCTCGGTCGTCGTGCCCGTGGGCGTGGCGCGGGTGACGGCGCTGCAGCAGAAGCAGGTGCTGGCGACGATCATCATGCAGTTCGGGCGCATCCGCGGCGGCACGGTGGCGATGCCGCTCGAGCCGTTCAAGGATCCCGGCGAGGTGCGTCCCGCCGATGTCGATCAGGGACTGCAGGGCCACCTGATCGAGATGCGGGACGAGCATGTGCTCGCCACCGTCCAGCAGGTGGTGTTCCTCGACAAAGGCCGCGCCGACGGCGTGGCGTTGGGGGACGTGTTCGAGGCGTACCGCCCGGCATCGGGCGAGGTCGGCGCGCGGTCGGAGGAGGTTCGGGTACAGCTGCTGGTGGCGCATACCCGCGAGCACACGTCCTCGGCGATCGTCATCGGCATGTCGAATCCGCAGCTGATTCCGGGCATGCCGGTGCGGTTGATCAAGAAGATGCCCTCCTGACCACGTAGGCGTTCCCCCGGACTCTCTAGCACCCGGCGCGGCGGATTCCCCGCCGCGCCTCTGTTGTCGCAAGGAGGATTCGCAATTTCCATGAAGCGCCGAGTCTTGATAACGGGCGGCGCCGGGTTCATCGGCTCCCATCTCGCCCGCGCCTACCTCGCCGCCGGCGATGAAGTGACGGTGCTGGACGATCTCTCATCCGGCAAGGCGGAAAACCTCCCCGAAGGCGTCCGCCTGGTGCGCGCCGACGTGCGCTCGCCCGAGGCCCGGACGCTCGTCGCGACCGGCGGCTTCACGATCCTCAACCATCACGCCGCCCAGATGGACGTGCGCCGCTCGGTGGAGGATCCCCTCTACGACGCCCAGATCAACGTCATCGGCCTGCTCAACGTGCTCGAAGGAGCGCGCGCGGGGGGCGTGCGGCGCGTCGTGTTCGCCTCGTCGGGAGGCACCGTGTACGGCGACGGCGCCGCGACGCCGACGCCCGAATCCGCCGCCAAACTTCCGGCCTCGCCGTACGGGACCGCCAAGCTCACCTCGGAGTACTATCTCGCGACGTTTGCGCAGCTGTTCGGCCTCGAGGGGGTCTGCCTGCGCTACAGCAACGTCTACGGACCGCGGCAGAACCCGCACGGTGAAGCCGGCGTCGTCGCGATCTTCGGCCGCCGGTTGCTCGCGGGGGAGCCAGTCACCGTCTACGGCGATGGAGAGCAGACGCGGGACCTGGTGTACGTCGAAGACGTGGCGGCGGCCAATGTCGTCGCCGCCGAACGCCCGCTGCCGGTGCTCAGCGGGCTCGATACGCGAGCCTACAATATCGGGACCGGAGTCGAAACCACGGTCAATCAGCTGACGCAGATCATCGCCACGGCCGCCGGCTCGAAGAGCACCATCGGTCACGCCCCGGCGCGGGCCGGCGAGATCCTGCGCAGCGCGCTGGACGTGTCCAAGGCCGCACGGGAACTGGATTGGCGTCCGCGGGTGGCGCTGCCGGAAGGCGTGGCGCGCACACTGCGCTGGATCCGGGAGGGGTAAGTGCTCTTGCAAGTCGGGCGGGCGGTGCCCACCACGCCGTGGGAGCTGGTGCTCACGTCGAGTCGCGAGACGAAGGTGGTACTCGCGATTCTGGTGGTGTTCTCCGTCGCGTCGTGGTACCTGATCATTCTCAAGTGGTGGCAGTTCCGCCATGTGCGGCGCCAGGCCGACCGCTTCATGAAGGAGATCGAGAAGGCGCCGCGGCTGGAGGAAGCCTATCACGCCGCGATGCGGCTGCCGTCGTCGCCGTACAACCGCCTGCTGCGCGAAGCGGTGCAGTTCTTTTCGCACTTGAAGCCCGGCGTGTTACGTGAACCCGCGGCCGCGGCGACGCACCCCACGCTGACGATGATGCAGCTCGAGGCGCTGCGCATGGTGCTCGCGAAAGAGATCGCGGCCGAGCGCGACGCTGCCGCGCGCTTCATCCCCTGGCTCGCGACGTTCGGCTCGGTGAGCCCGTTGCTTGGCCTGCTCGGGACGGTGCTCGGCGTCATGGACGCATTCATCGGCATCGCCGTCGGTGGGTCGGGCAACATCGGAGCCGTGGCGCCCGGCGTCGCGGAGGCGCTGGTGACAACCGTCGCCGGCCTCGCCGTCGCCGTGCCGGCGGTGATGTCCTACAACCTTTTCGTGAACCGGCTCGGTCTTTTCGCCGGCGAGCTCGAAGGCTTCGCTCAGGAGATCATCGGCACGCTGGCGCGGGAAGGGAGGCTCTAGATGGCGGGCCTCGTGGGGGGCGGCGGTGGCGGACTGCGGGGCCATGGCGAGCTGCCGCTCAACGCCGACATCAACGTGACGAGTCTCGTCGACGTGGCGTTCGTGCTGCTCATCATCTTCATGATCACGGCGCCGATCATGCAGGGCGGCGTCGACGTGCGCCTACCGCGTGCCGAAGCGCGGCCGATCGAGCCGAAGTCGGGGTTGGTGGTAACCGTGGATCGCACCGGCCAGATCTTTCTCGATCAGTCGGGTTTGTCGTACGAAGACTTCCGCGCCACCTTCCCGGCGTTCGTGCGCACGCGCCACCCCACCGGGGTGTACCTGCGCGCCGATGGGCGCGTGGCGTACGCGACGGTCATCCAGGTCCTCGCCGTGATTCGGGCGGCGGGTGTCAATGACGTGGGCCTCGTCGCGGAGCCCGAGGTGAAGGGGCCGTGATGCGGGTGCCGCGCCAGGATGGCAACGTGCCGCTGGGATTGATCGGCACAGTGGTCGTGCATGGCGTGGTCCTGGGACTGTTCCTCGCTTCGGCGTCCGGGGCACGGTCGGCGCCCCCCGTCTACCGGGTCCAGCTGATCGCGGCGCCGGAAGTGCAGCCCGATGCGCGTCCCGCCCCGCAGGCAATTCAGCGCGAGGCAGAGCAGCCCGAGCCGGCGCCGACCCCCAAGCCACCACCCAAGAACACCGCGGCGGTAGCCGCGCCGCCCCCGACCGCCGACAGCAAGACGCGTGAGGCGGCCCCGCGGACGACGCCCAAGGCGAAGCCGCTCCCCGGGGAGCGGCCCAGTACCGGGTCCGACCCCGCCACGGTGAGCACCGAAGGGATCGAGTTCCCGTTCCCGGAGTATTTGCAGAACATGGAGTCCCAGGTGCTGCAACGGTGGCAGCGCCCACTCCAATCCTCACCGCTCGAGGCCGAAGTGTCCTTCATGGTGCATCGCGATGGGTCGGTCACCGATCTTCAGTTCGTGCACCGATCGGGTGACTTCGGGTTCGATCTCGAAGCGCAGGGGGCGGTCGAAGAGGTGGGGCGCACCAAGGGGTTTGGATCGTTGCCCGATGGCTGGGTGCCGGACGTGCTGTTCGTGCGGTTCTATTTCACTGGTAAACGGTAATGATCGTGGGTCGCCTGCTTCCATTGACGATCGCATTTGCGTCTGCCGTGGCACCCGTCCCTCTGCTGGGCCAGGACACCACTGCGATCGATCGCGGTGTGCGCATCGGGATCGTGTATCGTCCCGGCGTGCGTCCCGGCATCGTCGTACTCCCGGGGCACCAGGCGGGACTCGATTCGGTGCGCGCCATCGTAGCCCGCGACCTCGATTACAGCGACCGCTTCGAGGTGATCACGATGCCGGGTGGTGATTCGGCGCGCGGCACCGCTGCCGCGGCGCGTCCCGACCCGGCACGACCAGGCACCCGCCCCCGTCCCGCCACGCCCGCCGCCCTCAACTATCCTCTATATCGGGCGCTCGGCGCCGATTTTGCCATCGACGTGCGGGCGGCGGCGGAGACGACGACCGTGGTCGTGCACGACGTGACCGCCGGCGCCGTGCGGCGCACGGTGCAGGGGATCGTCCCGGCGCTGGGACTGCCCGGCTTCCGCCTCGCCGTGCACCGGCTCTCCGACCAGATCCTGCAGGCAACGGTCGGGGCGCCCGGGTTCGCCGCTACCCGCATCCTGTTCGTGCGCGACGGCAAGGTGTACCGCATCGACCAGGACGGGGCCGATGTCGCCCTGGCCTCGTCGGGCGAGCATCAGGCGATGTCGCCGGCATGGGCGCGCGACGGGCGCCACTTCGCCTACATGGAGTTCGCCGACGGGCGCGGCCAGCTGTTCGTGCAGGACGTGGCCACCAACCGGCGGGTGAGCGTGACGACGACCGGCAAATCGCTGGACTTTACCCCGGCGTTTTCGCCCGACGGCAAGACCCTCGCGTTCAGCCGCGCGACCGAAGAAGGCACGGATGTCTACACGATCAACGTACACGACAACTGCTGTCTGCAGCGCTTGACCCGCGGTGGCTTTTCGGACAACTTGTCTCCGACCTATAGTCCGGACGGGCAGCGGATCGGTTTTGTCTCGACGCGCCCGGGGTTGCCGCAGATCTATGTGATGGCGGCCGACGGCACCGACCAGCAGTTGTTCGCCCCGTTCGATTACGGGGTCAGCGGGTCGTCGAATGCTCCGGAATGGTCCCCCGACGGCCAGTCGGTGGCATTTCACCGCGACGTCGGCGGCACGTTGCAGGTCTTCGTGCTCGACGTGCGGACCCGCACCGTGCGACAGCTCACGTCGCTGGGCCGGAACGAGGACCCTACCTGGGCGCCGGACGGGCGGCATATGGCGTTCGTCTCGGATCGCAGTGGCTACCGGCAGTTGTGGGTGATTGACCTGGAAACGGGAAGGATTCGGCCCCTTTTGCAGCAGAGCGGGGCACGACTGCCGGCGTGGTCTCCGCGCATTCCGGAGGCCGGTATAACGAACCCCTGAACTGGGAGAACCGGACACAATGACACGCGTCCATTCGCTGGTCCTGATGGGCTTCGGCGTGGCGCTGCTCGTGGCGTGCGGGAAGAATCCGCAGCCGGCCGCGACCCCCGCACCGGCGCCCAACGCCGATTCGATTGCCGCGGCAGAGCGTGCGCGCGCCGACTCGGCGGCCGCCGATTCGGCCCGGCGGGCGCAAGAAGAAGCGGAACGGATTGCGCGGCAGCGCGCCGCGGACTCCGCGGCCGCGGCCGCCGGTGCCGTCACCGAAGTGCGCAACATGCTCGCGGCGATGATTCATTTCGATTACGACAAGGCCGCGCTGCGCTCCGACGATCAGTCGGCGCTCGACCAGAAGGTGTCGATCCTGAACGCCAACACCGCCGTGCGCATTCGCATCTCCGGGCACTGCGACGAGCGTGGGTCCGATGAGTACAACCTGGCGCTGGGCAACCGGCGCGCCACCGCGGCCAAGCAGTACCTCGTGAGCCACGGCATCGCTGCGGATCGCATCGAGACGGTGTCGTACGGCGAAGAGCGGCCCATCGCGCCGGGTCACGACGAAGCCTCGTGGACGCAGAACCGCCGCGATGAGTTCGAGATCCTGAGTGGCGGCGACAACCTCCGCAAGCCGTAATGGTGTCACGCATTCGCCGTACGCTGATCCTCGGCCTGGGGCTCTGCTCCGGATGTGCCCTGCGGGGCGACGTTCGCAAGGTGGAGCTCCAGGTCGAGGCGTTGCGCGCCGAGATGACGCGTTCCGACAGCGCGCGCCGAGTCGAGCGAGATTCGCTGGCCCGCGTGCTCATCGCCGTGCAGGCGACGATCTCGGCGGAGCAGAACGCACTGGTGCAGATTCGCGGCGACATCCGCAGCGATCTGCAGGCGGTGCAGCAGCAGCTCATGGCGTTGCAGGAGTTGACGGGACAGAGCCAGCAGCGCCTGTCGGAGCTGCGCAGCCGCTTATCCAATCCTGCACCGGCACCACCGCCACCGGCCGACACGACGACCGGCGGTGGAGCCCCGGCTGCCACAGCCCCGGTGACGCCCAGCGGGGGCACCGGCAGCCCCGGTCCCGACCAGATGTATGACCTGACGATGCAGCAGTACCGCCGCGGCAGCTTCACGACTGCCCGGCTCGGGTTCCGTGAGTTCCTGCGGCTGTATCCCAATGATGAACGGGCCTCCGACGTGTTGTACTTCGTGGGGGAGTCGTTTGCGCCGGAGAATCCCGACTCGGCCTCCGCGGTGTACCAGGATGTCGTGAAGCGCTTCCCCAATTCACCGCGGGCACCATCGGCACTCTACAAGCTGGGGCTGCTCGCCCAGCAGCGGGGGGACAAGGCCGGCGCGCGCACCTTCTTCGCACGCGTCCTGGCCGGCTATCCCCGTTCCGACGAGGCCAATCTCGCCCGCGACAGGCTGCAAGCTCTGGGGCGCTAGCCCCGCACGCCGTGGCTGACGCCTCGAACCGCGGCGAGATGCCGTTCCTCGATCACCTCGAGGAGCTGCGGTGGCGTCTGCTGAAGAGTCTGGTGGCGATCCTCGCGGGCACGATCATCGGCTGGATCGTCGTGCAGCGCATCGACATCATCGGTCTCCTGACGCAGCCGATCGCGGCGCACATCCCTGGCGGGCGGCTCAACTACACGAGCCCCACCGATCCGTTCTTCATCACGCTGAAGTTCGCGTTCATCGTCGGCGTGGTGCTGGCGTCGCCGGTGGTGGTATACCAGCTGTGGGCGTTTCTCGCGCCGGCGTTGTACGAGCGCGAGCGGCGGCTCGTCATCCCGGCGCTCGTCGTCGGCATGCTGCTGTTTCTTGCCGGCGCCGCCGCGGGGTATTTCCTCGCGCTGCCGCATGCCCTGTCGTTCCTGCTCGGTTTCCAGAACCAGGCGCTGCAGCCGATCATCACCGCCGACCGCTATTTCGCGTTCGCGGCGCAGGTCATCGTCGCGATGGGGGCGGTGACCGAGCTGCCGCTCGTCATCATCATCTTGACGTCGCTGGGACTGGTGACGCCGGCGGGGCTGCGCCGCAACCGCCGCTTCGCGTTGCTCGGCGCGGGGGCCCTGGCGGCGTTCTTGGCACCCCCCGACGCCCTGTCGATGGTGATCGGGATCGCGGTGCTGCTGCTGTTCTACGAAGTCGGCATCCTGTGTGCCATGGTCGTGACGCGACGCCGCAGCGCCGCCGCGGCGCGCAGCGGTGCCGCGGTCGCCGTGGTGCTGCTCTGCTGGGCCGGTCTGCCGCGCTCGGCGGCGGCGCAGCGCCCCGTTTTGCGGCCACCGCGTCCTCAGGGGCAGCCGGTACAGCCGGGGGACACGACACGGCGCGATTCAGTCTCCGGGCACCTGATCGATACGGCGACGGCGCGCAAGCTCGGGCTCCCCACCGGGCCGACGCGGTCCTTCCCATCTCCCGATGCCGTGCTCGACACGCTGCTGAAGCTCAAGACATACCGCGTGACCCAGTACCTCGCCGACACGCTGCGCGTCCTTGGCGACAGCGGCACGATCATTCTGACCGGGGAAACGCTGCTCGAGCGGGAAGGCACGAAGCTCGAAGCCGACACGGTGCACTATCGCCAGTCGAGCTGCCGGCTCGACGCGTCGGGCAACCCGCGGCTCTTCGACCAGGGCTCCCAGAGCAGCGCGCCGACGGTCGTCGTCGGGGAAGGGATGCGCTACGACACCTGCCTGAAGCGCGGTACGGTGTTGCAGGGGCTGACGACCTTCCAGCAGGGCGGCGCGAACTGGTTCATGCGCGCCAATATCGCGCTCGACTCTGGCTCGACCCGGCTGTACGGAGCGCGCAGCAACATCACCTCCGATGAGCGCCCCGTGCCGGGATATCACTTCGCCGCCGGGGAGATGAAGTGGCTCAACAAGACGGTGATGATCGCGCGGCCCACCGTGCTCTACGTGCGCGATGTCCCGATCATGTGGCTGCCGTTCATCTTCAACGACATCCGGCCGGGGCGGCATAGCGGCATGCTGGTGCCGCGCTTCGGCCTCAACGATCTGGTGCGCCCGACGCGCACCTACCAGCGGCACGTGACGAACATCGGTTATTACATCGTGCTGAACGATTATATCGACGTGCTCGCGTCGGCCGACTGGTATTCGGGGCGGAGCTTCGGGATCAACAGCCAGCTGCACTACAAGTGGCTCGA
>DATLVL010000317.1:0-4093 GCA_035577525.1 Gemmatimonadales bacterium
TCACGACTTGGGCCTTGAGCAGCGTGTCTTCGCGCCCCATCTGGGTCGTGGCGGTCTGCAGCTGCGCCCGGGCGACGGCGAGGTTCGCCTCCGCCTGGTCGAGCGCGCTCTTGGGGAGCCGCGGATCGATCAGGGCCAGGATCTGCCCCGGCTTCACGTCGTCGCCCGTCTGCACGCGCATCGCCGTGATGGCGCCCGACGCCTGCGACTTCACGTCGATCGTGAGGATGGGCTGGATGGCGCCGGCCGCGGAAGCGGCGACGACGATATCGCGCCGCTCCACCGGGACTTTTTCGAATACCGGGGCCGGGGTGGCCTTCCTGCAGGCGGCGAGCCCGCCCACCAGCAGTGCCGCTCGTATCATGCGATTCACGATGTCCGCTCCATCGTCTCATCCCGCTCGACGAGTCCGTCGCGTAGGTGGATCTGGCGGCGCGCGTGCGCCGCGATATCCGATTCGTGGGTGACGAGGACGATCGTCTGTCCCGCCGTCCACAGCTCCTCAAACAACTTCATGATTTCTTCACCGGTCGCCGAATCGAGGTTGCCGGTCGGCTCGTCGGCCAGCAGGATCGAGGGCGTGTTGACCAGCGCGCGGGCGATCGCCACGCGCTGGCGCTGGCCGCCCGACAGCTCGTTGGGCTTGTGATCCATGCGGTCGCCCAGGCCCACCTGCTCGAGAGCGTGGGCCGCCTTGGCGCGCCGCGTCTTGCCGTCGAGCCCCGCGTAGATCAGCGGCAGCTCGACGTTGTGCAGCGCGCTGGCGCGCGGCAGCAGGTTGAAGGTCTGGAAGACGAACCCGATCTCCTTGTTGCGGATATGGGCCAGGTCGTCGTCCGAGAGATCGCTGACCTTCTGGCCGTTGAGCCAGTATTCGCCCTCCGAGGGCGTATCGAGGCAGCCGACCAGGTTCATGAGCGTGGACTTTCCCGAGCCCGACGGCCCCATCACCGCCACGAACTCATTGCGGCGGATCTGGATGTCCACGCCGCGCAGCGCCCGCACGACCTCGCTCCCCATGTCGTACTCGCGCGTGAGGCGGTGCGTGAGGATCACGATGTCGGGGAGCGGTGTGTCCCCGGTGTGGAACTTCATCGGCGCGGCTGCGGTCACAGCGTCCGGCCCACCAGCGCCTCGAGCTGGGCGCGCGCGATGTTGTAATTGAAGCGGGCCACGACGAGGTTGGTCCGGGCCAGGGTCAAGCTGGCCTCGGACGTCAGGAGATCGAGAATCGTCGAGGCGCCCACGCGGTAGCGCTCTTGCTGGACGCGAAGGTCCTCCGTCGCGGCGTCGACGTTGGTGCCGGAAATCGCGATTTGCTCGTACGCGGTCTGCAACGCAGCGACCAGCTGCACGAGCTGCTGGCTGACGGAGCGGCGGGTGTCCGCCGACACCGCGTCTGCGACGTCACGATCGACACTTGCCGAGACGAGCTGCTGCTCCCGCGTAAACCCGTTGAAGATCGGGAGACTGACGGAGAACCGCAGGCTCCAGTTGTTGACATAGCTGCCGGTGGAATTCCACGGCGCCTCAAAACCCGTGTACCCGTTCGAGTATCCCGCCGAGAAGGTCGGGAAGTACTGAGCACGCGCGACGGTCACCAGCGAGTGGGCGGTGCGGGCCTGAGCATCGGCCTGGGCGACAGCCGGTGCCTGATTGATGGCCAACTGTTGCAGCGCCGCCGTGTCGGGGAAGGGCGCCAGAGTCGAGTCCGGAACCGCACGGACCGGGCGGTTGACCCCGATCTGCCGGCCAAGGGCGGCCTGTGCCGAAGAGACTGCAGCCTGCGCCTCGAGCTCGGCAATATGGGCGTTGCCGAGTGCCACGACCGAGCGCAGTGAATCCGACCGTGTGGCGGATCCGGCATGCAGTTTCTGCACGGCGATATCGAACTGCTGTTGCGCCTGGCGGGTGTTGGCTTGGGCCACGGTGAGCAGGTCCGCTGTGGAGAGCGTGGCGTAGAACGCCTGCTTCGTCGACAACGTCACCAGGAAGCGCTCGTTCACGTATCCGGCGTCTGCGGCCGCGGCGGCTGCGGACGCCGCATTACTGGTCGCGATGCGCGCGAACCCATCGAACAGGATGAGATTCGCCGACAGGCCTCCCGTATACGATGTGCTCGATGGGCCGGAAACGATCTGGTTGGTGGCGGAATTGAACCGGTTTCCCGATGCGTGGGCCGACCCCCCCGAAAGCGTGAGACTCGGCAGGAACGCGCCGAAGGCGGAGCGCTGGCTCGCACCCGCGTTTCGTTGGGCGCCACGGGCTTGAATCATTGCCGGCTGCGCGTCGATCGCTCGCCGCACTGCTTCGTCGAGGGTGACCTCCAACGGGGCGGCAGTGTCGGGCTGTTGGGCCGGAGCGGGCTGCTGGGCTCGCGCCTGCCCTGTGCCGAGCGCCACTATAAGGAAAAGAAAACGACGCATCAGTTCGGACTCGAAGGCGAATGGGTGGAATCGCGGTGCGACCGCTCATCACGCTGATGCTCGAGCTCCTTCAAGAGTCGCGCGTAGCGCTCCCGCTGCGGCGGCGTGAGCTGCGCCGTGATCTCGGCGCGCACCGTGTTGCGCAGAGAGTCGAGCCGCGGTCGCACCGAGCTCATGATCGCCTGCATCTCGGTGTGATGGCGGGTGAGCACGGCCCGCACCGCGTCCTGCTGCGCGGCGTCGAGGTTGAGGCGGCGCGCCAGGTACGCGGTGAGGGCGTCAGGCCCGCCGCCGCGCGGTGGCATCACGAGCGTGGCGCGCGACACCGCCCACCCCGTGGCCCCGCCGGCGAGGAACACCGCGACCAGCAACGCTGCAGCCCAGGTCCGCGATTGACTGAACATGTGGTCAGCGCCCCGACGAGGCGACGAGCAGCAGATTGGGCTCTGCCTGCACGTCGGCGATCATGGCACCGGGGTCGTCGGAGACGGAGGGCTCGACCGGCGTGCGACCCCGGCCGATGACCAGCCCGGCAATGAAAGCGGCCGCAGCGGCCGCGACGATGCCGCGAACGGCCCAGCGGGCGAGCAGGTGCTCCACCGGATGCGCCGGGGTCCGGGCGGAGCCGGCCATCACGCGCGCGACGAACGCCGCCCGGTCTCGCGGCGCGCCCAGCGTCTCGCGCAGGGCCGCGCCGAGACGAGCGTCGGGTCGATGGTCGAACGGCGTCTGTGACTCGGTCATCCGTCATCCCTCCAATCCGACAACAGCGCCCGCAATTTGCGGCGCGCGTGAAACACTTCCGATCGCACGGTGCCTTCGGGAATGCCGAGCACCTGGGCGATTTCGGCGTGAGAATAGCCTTCCACATCGAACAGCACTACGGCGATGCGCCGCCGCTCGGGCAACTCTGCCAGTGCCGTGCGCAGCCGGCCGAGCAGAACCTCGCGCTCGGCCAGGACGTCGGGCCGCGCTCCCCCGGCCACCAGTCCTTCATCGAGCGACACTGCGCTGCGCACCTTGCGCCGGCGGCGCCGGTCGGTCGCCGCATTCGCGACGATCCGCATCAACCACGGCCCGAACGGCCGGGCGCTGTCGTACTGGTCGAGTTTCACCAGAGCGGCGAGGAAGGCATCCTGCGCGGCGTCATCCGCGTCGTCGGGATCCTGCAGCACCGCTCGAGCGACGCGGCGGGCCTGATCGGCGTATCGGTCGACCAGCGTCCCGAAAGCCTCACGATCACCACCCCGTGCCTGTGCCACGAGGGCAGCGTCCCCCACGTCCCCGGGATTACGCGTATCCCCACTGGGGCGTTGTGGTTCAGTCCCCATCGTCCCGATCCCGTGCTCGGCGCTTGCCAAATCCATATACCGCAAACCCCAACGCGAGCCAGAACGCCAGCGTGGCGACGACCGCGCCAGTGACGCGCGGGAACACCAGCAGCAGCACGCCAAGGAGGAGAAACACAAGTGTGGCGGTCAGGGCCAGCGCCCGGCGCAGGCCGCCGGCGACGCGCCGCAGTGCCACGACGGCCACGGCCCCGAGCTCGTAACGCGATCGCTTGACGCGGGCCCCGGCGCGGCGCGGGGTGGCATCGATCGCCGCGCCAGCCGCCTGTGGCGCCGTGCCGTGCCGCGGCGGCAACATGCGGCGCCGCGGCTGCAACA
>DATLVL010000318.1:0-3878 GCA_035577525.1 Gemmatimonadales bacterium
AGCTGCGGCAAGGGGTCGCCGGCACTATTCGAGACCATCGATGACATCGTGATCTTCGCCAGCATCGACTCGATCGACGGACCCGGGAAAATTCTCGGGCAGGCGGGGCCGTGTTTCGTGCGCAACGTCACGCACATTCCGGTGGTCGGGGTGATGCACTTCGATTCGGCGGACGTCGCGACCCTGATCGCCGGCGGTTCATTCGGCTACGTGATTCAGCACGAGATGGGGCACGTACTCGGGTTCGGGACCATCTGGCAGAGCGACGGACTGCTCGCCAATCCGTCCGGCTGCGACACGACGATCGATGCCCATTTCACCGGGTCGCAAGGGCTCGCCGCCTTCGACCGCGTCGGTGGGGCCAACTATGTCGCGAGCGCCAAGGTGCCCGTCGAGAACCACGGCGGACCGGGAACCTGCGACTCGCACTGGCGCGAGAGCGTATTCACAAACGAGCTGATGACGGGATTCCTGAATGTCGGATCGAACCCGCTGTCACTCGAGACCGTGGGGTCGATGGGGGACCTGGGTTACCTGGTGACGTACTCGGCGGCGGATCCATACGTGCTGTCGCTGACGGCGCTGCGGGCAGAGACGGGTCAGACGATCGTCATGCGGGATGATGTCATGCAGCTGCCGATCAGGGTGCTCGATGTGGCAGGGAGAGTCGTCGGTACCATACCTCCTAGACGCTGAGACGCTGAGACGGCGAGGGAGACGCCAAAGCCGCCGAGCCGCCGAGTGGACGCCGAGGAAACAGGAGTCAGGATTGGCCTAACTCCTAACCACTGGGCGTCCACTCGGCGGCTCGGCGGCTCGGCGTCTACTGTCAACTACCCGTCTACCCACTCTATCCCTAGTTTTCTTGCGAGGGGCGGTAGCTCAGCTGGGAGAGCACCTGGTTTGCAACCAGGGGGTCGTGGGTTCGAATCCCATCCGCTCCATTCCCCGGTGACCTGAAGTGTCGCGGTTCACATGCAGTAGATAGACGACGGCCCTCGCGGCGGCTCGCGCCGGCGAGGGCCGTACCAGTCCATGAGCGTGTCTCAGCTCTGCAGACGCGCATCGATGTCCGACAGAATCTGCCGCGGCTCACGGGCGTACGCCCAGCGATTGCGGCTGGAGTGCCCGGATCGGTTACGCGATTCGAGCAGTACGGAAATCGTTACCCGGTTGCGCCGGATCGGCAGCGCCGTGATGCGCAGCAGCTGATCGTCGCGTCGCGCCCATACGATGCGGGCATCGTCCTCACGCCCCACCTGGAACACCGTCCAGCCCCGCCGATCGAGCACCCGTTGCGTGACCGAAACGACGTGCTGGACTGAAGTGTGATAGACGGGCTGTGAGCGATCCCGATCCTCCGGGAACGGTGGATACATCGCCTGTGTGCGTGCCAGCCGGGTCCCGGCGACGAGGAGCACGGCCGCGAGAATGAGGTGGCGTCGCATACATCCCTCCTTCCAGGAGCCGCTACAGCTCCTGTCCGGTTGGACCCCCGGCGTCCCGCAGGGTTGCACAGGCCGGGGGAATGCTGGTGACGGCAGTCACGTCTTGCCAGCCCCGTCGCCGTCCGTAGCTTGCTGCACACCGAGTCGTTACTACCATGCCGCAGGAGTGTTGCGCCGTCATGAAACCGACCCTGCTGCTGCTCGTCATCGCCCTGGCCGGTGCCAGCGGGTGCATGCGCGAGCAGCAGAATCGCATCTCGCGCATGGTCGACTCGTTGCGCCGCGCCGGCGCTCTCGATCGCAGCGCGGATCGCGCCGCCCACGATCCCTGCGCCCTGCTCACCCGTGCCGAGGCGGAGCAGGTGCTCGGGACCCTGCGCCACGATCCCTACCGCGTCGATCCCAGCGGCAATCCTGCTTCCGACGGCGCCGCCTGCCGCTATGAAACGCCGGTCGGCCGCCACTTTGTCATGGACGTCACCTTCGACGGTGCCCAGCTCGGCATGCGCGCCATCAACCTCGGCGTCCAGATCGCGAGCCCGGTGTTCGGCAACGACAGCGCGCAGCTCGCGTCCCTGAGGGGGCACTGGGACGAGCTGCACATCATCCCGGGGCACCTCATGGTGCGCAAAGGCGACGCGATGGTGGACATGGGCTATCAAGGGAGCGGCACGGGGGTCGGCGGAGCGGCGAGGCTCGCCGACCAGGCGCTGGCGCGCATCGGCGCGCCGCTGCCCTACGACGGCGGCGCCGCCGCGCGCTCGGCCCCGGCTCCCCTCGTCCCGCAACGCGATCCCTGCACCCTCGTGCCGCGCGCGGAAGTCGAGGCGATCATCGGGAGACTGGCACGTGATCCACAGTCCGCTCCCGACTCGAGCGGCTGCACCTTCACCCTCGCCACGCGCCGCGGGCTCGGTGGCCAGACGGTGCTGCTCTCGGTGCAATGGCGCGACGGGTTCGCGGGGCTCGAGGGCGCGCGCTACACCGCGAGTCTCGTGCAACGGCAGGTGGGCGGCGCGCCGCCCAGCGTCCCCGCCGGCGATACGCAGTTCGGCAAGTTCATGCAGCAGGCGCACGGGGTGATGCGCGCGCAGGGCATCGGGACCCAGATGGGCGAGGGAGGGCTGAAGACGGACACCGCCGTGGCCGGTCCCTGGGACGAAGCCGCGCTGTTATCCGGGCTCGAGTTCAGCGCCGTGAAGCAGGACGTGATGCTCACCGTCGACCTGCGCACCATTCCCTACGATCAGGCGCGGGCGCTGATCGCCAAAGCCGTGCAGCATCTCTAGCTCCATGTCCCGGGTCCTCGCCGCTCTGATCCTGATCTCGTGCAGTGGCACGGGTCTCGTCGCACAGCAGCCGGGTGCCGCGGCCGATACCACGGCACCGAAGCCGCAGCCGCTGTTCCAGTCGAACACGCAGCTCACCGTGACCTTTGCCGCCGACTTCGGCGCCCTCGCCAAGGAGCGCGGCACCAAGAAAGACACTCTTCCGGGGACGCTGACGGTCGTCGGAGCGGCGGGGGACAGCGTGACGCTCAAGGTCCGGGTCCACACGCGCGGCCACTACCGGTTGAAGATCTGCCAGTATCCGCCGCTCAAGATTCTCTTTGATCGCGACCAGGTCGCGGGGACGGTATTCGCGAACCAGAAGGGCCTGAAGCTCGTGGGGCAGTGCCGCAGCGGACACACCTTCGCGAATTACCTGCTGGAAGAGCATCTCATCTATCGGGCCTACAATCTGCTGACCGACAAGAGTTTCCGGACCCGGCTCGCCCAGGTGACGTACGTGGACGCCAACCCGAAGCATGCACCAGAGACCCGCTACGCCTTCTTTCTGGAAGATGACGACAGGCTGGCCCGGCGCAATCACGCGACGGTGTATCCCAGCGGCGTGAATCAGGGCGAAGCCGACGCCGATCAGATGGCCCTGTTTGCGGTCTTCCAATACATGATCGGCAACACCGACTGGGCGGTCTCGGCGCAGCACAACGTCGTCGTGCTGCGCGATTCGAGCGGCGAGTTCTATCCGATTCCGTATGATTTCGACTGGTCCGGCGTGATCTGGCCGCCATATGCGAACCCCGATCCGTCGCTGAATCTCGTCAATGTGCGCCAGCGCACGTTCCGGAACTCGCAGTGCTACATCCCCCAGGTCCTCGCGCGCCTGTTTCCGCGATTCAACGCGCAAAAGGATTCGATCTACGCCCTGTACCGGACCCAGGAGGGGCTCGAGCCGAAGCGCGTCAAGCAGGCCCTCGACTACTACGACGACTTCTACCACACCATCAACGATGCCGGTGCGACGCGGCGTGAGTTTATCAACGGTTGCGCGCGCCGCTGATCTGACGCACCGGGCGTGGGCGCCATAACCGAACGCCGCTGGGACATCCCCACCACCGCGCTGCGCGACGAGCTCCTCGCCGCGCCG
>DATLVL010000319.1:0-12916 GCA_035577525.1 Gemmatimonadales bacterium
CGACCGCCAGGTGATCCACAGCGCCGTGGGTCTCCCCGAGCCGATCAACAGCCGCCGCGAAACGCCCCTCAGCCATTCGATCTGCCGCCTCATCGTCGTCAGCGGCCGCCCCCTCGCCGTCGAGGACACGCGCCAGGACGAACAATTGAAGGATCACCCCGCCGTCACCGAGCTGGGCATCGTCGCCTACGCCGCGAGCCCGCTCGTAACCGCCGACGGCCACGTGGTCGGCACGCTCGCCGTCATGGACTTCGCCCCTCGCGTGTGGCGACCCGACGAGCTCGAGCTGCTCGGCCACCTCGCTGCCACCGCGTGGACCCAGATCGAGCTGTTGCGCGCGCGCCGCGAATTAGAGCTCCAGGCCGCCGCACTGCGGCGCGCATCCGACGCCCGCGCTGCGCTCTCCGATGCCGGCCTCGCTTCCACGTTCACGCTCGCCCCCGACGGCACGATCCAGTCGCTCGGCGAGAGCTTCGACGCGCTGACTGGCTGGCCCGCTGTCGAATGGGTCGGACGCTCGCTCGTCTCGCTGGTGCACGCCGACGATCTGCCCGCCGTGCTCGACCTGCTGTCGCGCACCATGGAGGGCGAGACCGCGCAGCCGCTCGCCGCGCGCGTGCGGCGCCGCGGCGGCGACCACCGCTCCATCGAAATCAGCGCCAGCGCCCAGGTCGATCAGGGCGTCGTGCGGCGCGTGCACGGAATGCTGCGCGATGCCCCAGGCAGCGGGCCCGCCGATACACGCGTCGAGGCCGCCCGCGAAGCCGAACGCTGGAGCGCGCTGCTCGATCACCTTCCCGATCCGATCTATTTCAAGGACGCGGACTCGCGCTTCACCCGCATCAACCAGGCGCAGGCCCGCGTGCTGGGGCTGAACGAGCCGAAGGACGCGGTCGGGAAAAGCGACGCCGACTTCTTCCCCCCCGAGCACGCCGCCGCGGCGCTCGCCGACGAGCAGGAGATCATGACGAGCGGCAAACCGCTCGTGGCCAAAGTCGAGCGCATCGAAATGGTCCCGGGAACCGAGCGCTGGTTCCTGGCGACGAAGATGCCGCTGCGCAACGGGGCAGGGGACGTGATCGGCACCGTCGGCAGCTCGCGTGAAATCACCGACATGATGCAGGCCGAAGGCGAGCTGCGCCGCACTCTGTCGCTGCACTCGGCGACGCTCGAATCCACCGCCGACGGCATCCTGGTGGTGGACCGGGAAGGGAAAATCACTGCCTACAACCGCAAGCTGCTCGCCTTGTGGCACGTCCCCGACGACCTGATCGCCCTGGGTCAGGACGAGCGCCTGCTCGAGCACATGCTCGAACAGATGAAAGACCCCGACGGGTTCCTGCGCCGCGCGCGCGAGCTGTACGCCGACGTGGAAGCGTCAAGCCTCGACATCCTCGAGTGCTCGGACGGGCGGGTGTTCGAGCGCTATTCCCAGCCGCAGCGCATCGAGGGGGCGATCGTCGGGCGCGTGTGGAGCTTCCGCGACGTCACCGAGCGGCGCCGCACCGAGGACCAGAACCGCCTGCTGGCGCACACGATTCAGAGCACCGGGGACATCATCAGCATCACCGATCTCGACGGCCGCTTCACCTTCGTCAACAAGGCGTTCCTCACGTCATACGGCTACACCGACGCCGAGATCATGGGGCTCACACCGGCTCTGATCGACTCCCCCCGCAATCCGCCCGCGCTGCAGGCCGAGATCCGCGAGGCGACGCGCACCGGCACCTGGCGCGGCGAGCTGTGGAACCGGCGCAAGGACGGGACGGACTTTCCCGTCGCGCTGACGACGTCCCAGATCCGCGACCCCGACGGCCGGGTGGTGGGCCTCGTGGGCGTGTGGAACGACATCACGCAACGCCGCCGCAGCGAGATGGTGCAGCAGGCGGTGTACCTCATCGCCGAAGCCGCCAATGCCGCCGAAGGCCTCGAGGCGCTGCTCCGCTCCGTGCACCGCATCGTCGGCGAGCTGATGCCGGCGGAGAACTTCTTCGTCGCCCTCTACGACCGCGCGGCCGGGATCCTGACCTTCCCCTACTTCGTCGATCAAGTCGACACCGCCGACGCGCCGCGTCCCCTGCTGAGCGGCCTCACCGAATACGTGCTGCGCACCGGCCGGCCGCTGCTCGGCACGCCGGAGACGGTGGCCGCGCTGGAACGGCGCGGTGAGGTCGAGCTGGTGGGCGCTCCCTCGGTCGACTGGCTCGGCGTGCCCCTCAAGGTGGGCGCCGACACGATCGGCGTGCTGTCGGTGCAGAGCTACACCGAGGGGCTGCGCTATGGCCCAGAAGAGCTGGCGATCCTCGAATTCGTCTCGGCGCAGGTCGCGATGGCGATCGCGCGTACCCGCTCGGCCGAGCAGCTGCAGTCGAGCGAACACAAGTATCGCCAGCTGTTCGAGGGCAATCCCGCCGCGATGTTCGTGTACGATGCGGAAACGCTGCACTTCCTGGCGGTGAACGAAGCCGCGGTGCGCCGCTACGGCTACACACGCGAGGAGCTCCTCGGCATGACGCTGATGGAGCTGCGCGCCGAGGAGGACGCCGAGCGGCTGCGCGAGGTGCTGGCCCAGTACCGCGGCGGGACGGCCCGCGCCACGGGGCTGCGCCACAAGCGGCACGACGGCGGCATGATCGACGTCGAGGTCACGTTCGACGACATCGAATTTGAGAGCCGGCCGGCACGCCTCGCCGTGGTGGAAGACGTCACCGAGCGGCACCGGTTGGAGGGCCAGCTGCGCCAGGCCCAGAAGATGGAAGCGGTGGGGCAGCTCGCCGGCGGGATCGCGCACGACTTCAACAACCTGCTCACAGCAATCGTCGGTTACGCCACGCTGCTCGAGCGCACCCTCCCCCCCGACGCGACCGCGCGCGAAGAAGCGCAGGAGATCATCGGCGCCGCGCGCCGCGCCGGGAACCTGACGCACCAGCTGCTCGCCTTCAGCCGCAAGCAGGTGCTGCGCCCCACGGTGGTCGACGTCAACGTCGTGATCCGCGACATCGAGCGCATCCTGCACCGGGTTATCGGCGAGCATATCACCATGCGCACCTCGCTCGATCCCGGGCTCGCGCCCGTCCTCGCCGATCCGAGCCAGCTCGATCAGGTCATCATGAACCTCGCCGTGAACGCGCGCGATGCGATGCCCGGCGGCGGCCGTATCACGATCGAGACCGCCAACGTCCCGCTCGACAGCGAGCTGGCCCTGGTGCACCCGGAAGCGCGGCCCGGCGGCTACGTCCTGGTCGCGGTGAGCGACACCGGCACCGGGCTCTCTCCCGAGGCGAAGGCGCACCTCTTCGAGCCGTTCTTCACCACCAAGGAGGTCGGGAAGGGAACGGGGCTGGGACTCGCGACGGTGTACGGCATCGTGCGCCAGAGCGGCGGTTTCATCGGGGTCGACTCGGAGCAGGGACGCGGCACCAGGTTCCGTATCTACCTGCCGCGCGCCGAGACGCCGGCGAGCGAGCGCGCTGCCTCGCCCGTGGCTGCCGCAACGGCGCCGCGCGGTGCGGGGACGGTGCTGGTCGTGGAGGACGAGGCGGGAGTGCGGCACCTCGCGCGCGACGTGCTGCGCCGCTGCGGATATCGCGTGCTCGAGGCCTCGGACGGCAGCGAGGCGCTGCGCCTGGTTGAAAAGGAAGGACGGATCGACTTGCTGCTGACCGACGTCGTGATGCCGGGAATGAGCGGGGCCGAGCTCGCCGAGAAGTTCCGCGTGCTGCGGCCCGAAGCCCGCGTGCTCTACGCCTCGGGGTACGCCGACGAGGCGCTCGACAGCCACGGCCTCCAGACGCAAGGCCTGCCGTATCTACAGAAGCCGTTTGAGCCGGATGATCTCGTGCGGCGGGTGAGAGAACTGCTCGAGACCTGAACAATGATCAATGTAGAATGCTCAATGACCAATGATCATTGAACATTCTACATTGGACATTTCATCTGACGCCAGGCCACTCAATCCTCCGAATATCCTTCGACCGCTCCCGCGCAAACTCCTGCGCCACGCTCAGTAGCCGCACGTAGTCGTCCCGCCACGCGCCAGGCAGATTGGCTCTGAAATACTCCGCCGTCATCACCTCGGCGCCCGCCGAAGGTGACGCGCTCGCTCCATAGCCCACCGCTGCGACGTCGCACAGGAAGCAGGTCGAGCTCCCCGAATCCATCGCGTTCACGACGCGACACTCGAAGTGCGCGTAGCACTCGTCCAGCACTGGAACACCGGTTTGCCCCTTGTGATGGGGGATGTCGGCGAGTTTTTCCTTGTCCTTCCCATGAAAGAAACCCAGCCGGTGGATCAGCTCGAACTGGTCGCGCCTGAGCAGGTGCAGCGCCAGCCGGCCGCTGCCGAAGATCATGTCGTGGCTGGTATTGAACTTGTGAATGAACATCGCCACGCGCGGGATCGTCGGGACGATCGAGGCCCGGATCGCGCTGTCCAGGATCATCCCATTGCGCTTTCCCTGATGCTCGCTGGTGATCGCGACCACGGGAGAGGTGAGGTTGCGCAACAGTTGATAGGTGCCTTCGGGGCTGACCATGTATAGTAAAGGTAAGGACCGATGCCCACCCTCGCCGCACGCTTCCACCAACACCTTGACCGGCGTCGCCTGCTTGCGGGGCCGGGGACGGCGCTCGTCGCCGTGTCGGGAGGGGCGGACTCCGTCGCCCTCCTCGATTTGCTGGCGGGCGTTGCCTCGGAACGCCGTCTTCATTTGATCGTCGCTCACGCCGATCATGGCATTCAACCAGGCAGCGACCGTATCGCCGCCCAGGTCGCCGCCCTCGCGGCGCGGTACGGCTTCCCCTGCGAAATCGAACAACTCACACTCGGGAGCGGTGCCAGCGAAACCGCCGCGCGCCGCGCGCGCTATGCCTGGCTCGAGGCGACGCGCGAGCGCCACGGCGCCATGTGGATCGTCACCGCGCATCATCAGGACGATCAGGTCGAGACGGTGCTGCTCCGGGCACTGCGCGGCAGCGCTCCTGCCGGGCTCGCCGGAATCGCGAGCCGGTCGCGCAGCGGCGTGATCCGGCCGCTCCTGGGATTCACGCACGACGCGCTCGTCACCTACGCGCGCGAGCGGGGACTCGACTTCCACGACGACCCCGCCAACCACGACCCGCGCCATCTGCGTTCCTGGTTGAGGCGTGACCTGCTTCCCGCGCTGGAGGGTCGTCTGGGCACACAGCTGCGGGGCGACCTGCTGCGGCTCGGAAGGGCGGCGGCGCTCGATCGTCGCGCCTGGGACGCCGTTCTCAACTGCTTGCCGGGCCTCGACATGAAGCACGACGCCACCGGCTTCGACGTTGCCCGGGGTATCCTCACGGGGTATGATGACGCCTTGGCGGCAGCCGTACTGCGCGCTGCGGCGCGCCGCACGGGCCTGGTGCTCGGCCCCACCCGCGCCCGCCAGGTACTGGCCTTGGCAGGCCGTCCGTCGGGGCGGCGTCTGGGCGTAGGGAAGGGATGGGAGGCGGTGGTAGTGTTCGACCGGTTGCGCGTCGAGCGGACGCCGGCGCGCGCGGCGACACCGGTCGTGGTGACGCGCGGCGCGAAGGGGGACGCCCGCTTCGGCCGCTTCGTGGTGCGCTGGGCGCCCGCGATGGCGCCGAAACAGTTGTCGCGTACCGCGTGGCGAACCTGGATCCGGGCGGGGGAGTGGGCGGTGCGGGGCCCGCGCGCCGGCGATGTGATCGCGCCGATTCGCGGCGTGGGCCATCGCGAGCTGCGGCGCGTATTGATGGATGCGCGGGTGCCGCGCGGGGCGCGGTCGAGTTACCCGGTGTTGGTGCGGGGTGAAACCATTCTCTGGGTCCCGGGCATCTGTCGCAGTGCCGATGCGGTGCCGCGGCCGGGAACCCGGGCAACGAGGGTTGATGTTACCGAGCACTGAGACCGAACGGCAGCTCGGCGGAACGAAGCTGGCGCGCATCGTCTACGACGTCGAGACGATCGCCAAGCGGGTCGCCGAGCTGGGTCAGGAGATCACCACCGCCTATCCCGACGGCGAGCTGCTCGTACTCGGGCTGTTGAAGGGCAGTTTCATCTTCTTGAGCGACCTGGTGCGCCGCATCGACCGGCCGCTGCAGGTGGACTTTCTGGTGGCGGCGAGCTACGGCGCCGCCACGGTCTCGAGCGGGGACGTGCGGCTGCTCTACGATCCCGAAACCGTGCTGACCGGGCGGCACATCCTGCTCGTCGAGGACATCGTGGATACCGGACGGACGTTGAATCGACTGGTGGATTTGTTGCGTGAGCGGCGTCCCAGGAGTCTTGAACTGTGTGCGCTGCTCCATAAACATGTGGCCGAACATCTCGTGCTGGAGCCGAAATTCCTCGGATTCGACGCCCCGCGGGCGTTTTTGGTGGGGTACGGGCTCGATCATGCGGAGAACTTCCGGCACTTGCCTTATATTGCGAGTCTGACCTGATATGACCAATCGCGTTCCTCCGCCACCGCGGGAATTTCAGTGGAGCCGCATGCTGCGGACGCTCTCATTCTGGGCGTTCCTCATCGTGGGGACCGTGCTGCTGGTGCAGTTGGCCGCCCGCACGCGCCAGGATACCGCTGAAATCTCCTATTCTGATTTCACCCTGCAGGTCGATTCGCAGAATGTGAAGCGCGTCGAGATCACCGAGCGGCAACGGATCAAGGGCGACCTCAATCACTCGATCCTCGTGAACCGCAAGGAAGCCGAGCACTTCACGACGCTGCTGCCGTTCGAGTCGAGCGAGACGTGGGTGGCGTCGCTCCGCGCCAAAGGCGTCGACGTGAACGCCAAGGACCTGCGGCCCTCGTTCGGCGTGATCTTCATCAATTTCCTGCCCTACCTCCTGATGCTCGGCCTCATCCTCTTTATGGTGCGGCAGATGCAGCAAGGGGGAAATCGCGCGTTCGCGTTCGGCAAGTCGAAAGCCAAGCTGCTCTCGGGCGATACGCCCAAGGTCACGTTCACCGACGTGGCCGGGTGTGATGAGGCGAAGCAGGAGCTCGAGGAGATCATCGACTTCCTGAAAGACCCGCAGAAGTTCCAGCGCCTGGGTGGCCGGCTGCCGAAAGGCGCGCTGCTCATCGGTCCGCCGGGAACGGGAAAGACGCTGCTCGCCAAGGCCGTGGCCGGCGAGGCGGGCCGTCCCTTCTTCTCGATGTCGGGTTCCGACTTCGTCGAGATGTTCGTTGGCGTCGGCGCCTCGCGCGTGCGCGATCTGTTCGAGCAGGGCAAGGCGCACGCGCCGTGCATCATCTTCATCGACGAGATCGACGCCGTCGGCCGGCACCGCGGCGCGGGACTGGGCGGCGGCCACGATGAGCGCGAGCAGACGCTCAATCAGCTGCTGGTGGAGATGGACGGCTTCGAATCCAACGACGGCGTGATCCTGCTCGCCGCCACGAACCGGCCCGACATCCTCGATCCGGCGCTGCTGCGGCCGGGACGCTTCGACCGCCAGATCGTCGTCGACATGCCCGACGTGAAGGGGCGCGAGCAGATCCTGCGCGTGCACACGCGCAAGATCCCGCTGGCGCAGAGCGTCGACCTCGAGCCGATCGCCAGGGGGACGCCCGGACTCTCCGGCGCCGAGCTGTCCAACATCGTCAACGAGGCGGCGCTGCTTGCGGCGCGTCGCAACAAGCAGGCCGTCGACATGGCCGACCTCGAGGACGCGAAGGACAAGGTCATGCTCGGCCTCGAGCGCAAGAGCATGGTGCGCACGGAGGAGGAGCGGAAGCTCACCGCCTACCACGAAGCGGGACACGCGATCGTCGGGTTGACTGTTCCGGGGATCGACCCGATTCACAAGGTGACGATCGTGCCGCGGGGCCGCGCCCTGGGCATCACCTTCTTCCTGCCGGAGAAGGACCGCCGCAACGTGACCCGGCAGTGGCTCCTCGGCCAGCTGGCCATGTCTTACGGCGGGCGTGTCGCCGAAGAGGAAGTGTTCGGCGCCGACAAGGTCACGACCGGCGCCTACTCCGACATCCAGCAGGCCACCGAGATGGCCCGCCGCATGGTGACGCAGTTCGGGATGAGCGACGCGGTGGGTCCGATCGCCGTCGGCGATCGTGAGGCCGAGATTTTCCTCGGCCGCGAGGTGGTGCAGCGCCGCGAAGTTTCCAACCGCACCGCCGAGCTCGTCGACACCGAGGTCAGGCGGCTGCTCGGGGAAGCGTACGAGCGCGCGCGTGTCATTTTGGCCGAGCGGCGCGACATCCTCGATCGTCTGGCGCAGGCGCTGCTCGAGCGTGAGACCCTCGATCGCTCGGACGTCGAGATGGTGATGGCGGGCAAGCCCCTGCCGCCCGTGACGCCGCCCGCACCGCCGCTGCCGGCGGAGCCACGCAAGCCCGCAGTCCAGCCCGTGCGCGGTCCCGTGCTGGGGAATCCGCCTCCGGAGCCCGCCGGGGCGTGAGGGTGACGGCGCTCGCGACGCACGGCCCCCTTCGGGCGGCGGTGCGCGCGGCGCTCACGGCGCGCGGCTGGGATCCCGAGCGGTCCCGCTTCGCCGCGGCGGGTCTGTCGCAGCTCGCCTTGCTCCTCGAAGACATCGACGAATCGGTGCGCGAAGCCCTGGTACGCTGGTCGGCACGCAGCGGTACGGACGTCCTCACCGGCGACGGATGGGCGCTCGTCGTCGGCGTGGCGAGCCGGCTCGCCGTGCTGGCGCGGCCCGACCGTGCGCCGCCCGAGCTGCATCCGATCGTGGCCGATCTGGCGCAGTGGTTCGCCGGCTACTCCGAGCCGCCGCGGCGCTGGTCGATCGCCGGCGCCGAGCTTTCCCTCGACGAGCCGGTGCTAATCGGAATTCTCAACGTTACGCCGGATAGTTTTTCAGACGGGGGTCGCTTCGCGAGCCCGGACGACGCCCTGAAACAGGCGGACAAGCTGAAAGCGGACGGCTGTCGGCTGCTCGACGTCGGCGGCGAGTCCACTCGCCCGGGAGCTGCACCAGTCTCGGCGGCGGATGAGATTGCCCGCGTCATCCCCGTGATCGAGGGGCTGATATCGCGAGGGCTCGGTCCCGTGTCGGTCGACACGCGCAAGGCGGCGGTGGCGCGCCGCGCGTTGGACGCCGGCGCAGCGGTGGTGAACGACGTCTCGGGACTCTCGTTCGACGCGGAGCTGGGTGGGGCCGTCGCGGCGGCGGAAGCGGGGCTCATCCTGATGCACATGCGCGGGACGCCCGACACGATGGACGAGCTCACGTGCTACGATCACGTCGCGGCAGACGTGGCGCGCGAGCTGCGCGCCGCGGCGGGTCGGGCGGAGGCGGCGGGCGTCGCAAGCGAGCGCATCGTGCTCGACCCGGGCTTCGGGTTCGCCAAGAGCGCGGCGCAGAACTTTCGCCTGCTGGATGAGCTGGCCACGATCACGGCCGTCGGCTATCCTGTGCTCGTCGGGCCGTCGCGCAAACGCTTCCTCGGTGCTGCGACGGGCCGAGCCGTAGAAGACCGCGACCGCGCAACGGCGGTGGCGTGTGCGCTGGCCTGGGAGCGCGGCGCGCGCCTGTTCCGCGTCCATGACCCTGGTCTCGCACGGGAGGCCCTCGCCGTCGCCCGTGCCCTCGAGGGGGCGGATCCATGAATCTGGATGCCTACCGCTTCCTGATTCCCAAGCCGTGGCCGGACGCCGTCGAGATCCTGCTCGTCGCGTTCGTGATCTACCGCTTCCTCCTCTTCCTCGTGGGGACGCGGGCGATTCAGATCGTCGTCGGTCTCGTCATTCTGTCGCTCGCCTACTTCGCCGCGGTGCTCGCCAAGTTCACGATGGTGAGCTACCTGCTCGGTGTCGTCTTCACCTTTGCCCCGTTCGCGGCCGTGGTGATGTTCCAGCCGGAGCTGCGCAACGCACTCGCCCGGCTGGGACAATCGCGCTTGATGCGCGCGTTCTCGCGCAGCAACCGACAATCGGTGGCGGAGGAAGTGTCCGAGGCGCTCGACCGCCTCGCCCGCGCCGGCACCGGCGCGATCATCGCCGTCGAGCGCGATCTCGCCCTCGACGAGTACCTGCCGTCCGGCGTGCCGATGGAGGCGAAGGTTTCGGCGGCGCTGCTCGCTACGATCTTCACTCCCTACTCGCCGCTGCACGACGGCGCCGTCGTGGTACGCGGCGATCGCATCGTCGGGGCCGGGGTCGTCCTGCCCCTCACACAGTACCGCGTGGCCGACAAGTCGCTCGGGACGCGGCACCGGGCGGCGCTGGGGCTTTCCGAGGAGACCGATGCCACGATTCTCGTGGTTTCCGAGGAGACGTCCACCATCTCCATTGCCTCCTCCGGCAAGCTGTACCGGCCGCTTTCCGTCGAGCAGGTCCGGGACGTCCTGTCGGGGGGCACCAGGCTCGAAAGTCTCGTCGGGACAGGGGCTTCCGCAGGCTAAAAGGCCTGGCCAGCATTGTTTCGCCTCAGGGCAATCTGTATTTTCCCCGGTCTATGAGTTTTGCCGGCCTGGCCGAGCGGCTCGCCCGTATTCGGGCCGAGATCGCGCGGGCCCAGGGGGCGGGCGGGTGGACGCATCCCGTCACGATCGTCGCCGTCACAAAGGGGTTTGGCCCGGACGCTGTGCGGGCCGCGCGCGCCGCCGGACTCCCTGACGTGGGGGAGAACCGGGTGCAGGAGGCGCTCGACAAGATGACCGCGGAGCCGGACCCTGGATTGGTCTGGCATCTGATCGGGCATCTGCAACGCAACAAGGCCCGGCAGGTCCCCGGTCGCTTCGCGCTGGTGCACTCGCTCGACTCGATCGAGCTGGCGGAGGAGCTGGCGAAGCGGGCGGAAGTCCAGGGGACGCGGCAGCGGGTATTGATACAAGTGAACGTGGCAGGGGAAGTGCAGAAAAGCGGTTGCGCGCCCGACCTCGTACCCGCGCTGGTGCAGCGGGTGGCGGCGCTCGAATCGCTTGCACTTGAGGGATTGATGACGATGGCGCCGCTCACCGACGACCTTGCTCGCCAGCGGGAATCCTTCCGCGGCCTGCGCCGGTTGCGCGACGCCCTGCAGGAGGAGGGCACATGGCTACCGAGCCTCTCGATGGGGATGTCCGACGACTTCGCTACAGCGGTCGAGGAGGGGGCAACGGTGATCCGCTTGGGTACCGCCCTGTTCGGCCCGAGGACAACGGGGTGAACGATCCCTCGTTTCACCTGACACCCCTCGACGTGCGGCGCCAGGAGTTTCGCCGCAGTCTGCGCGGCTACGAGCCGCTCGGCGTGGAAGACTTCCGCATGCGCGTCGCCGACGAGCTGGAGCGCGTATCGCGTGAGAAGTCGGTGCTGGAGGAGCGCGTCGCGGCGCTCACCGAGCAGCTGCGCGTGTTCCGCGAGCGCGAGACGGCGATGAACGAAGCGCTCGTCGCCGCGCAGCAGCTGCGCGAAGAGACGCGTGCGTCGGCGGAGCGCGAAGCCCAGGTGATCATGCACGAGGCGCAGGCAGAGGGCCGGCGGCAGATGGACGAGGCCGGGCGCGCGCAGGAGCGCGCGCAGCAGAAAATGGTCGAGATCCAGCGGCAGTTCGCCGGCTACCTCGCAGGATTCCGGGCGTTGCTCGAGCGCCAACAAGCCGAGCTGCGCTCGCTGGAGGGCGACAACGGGTGACCGTCGCGGCCGCCGTGCAGGCGATCCGCGCCCGCACCGGCCTCACGCCGGAGGTGGCGATCATCCTGGGGACGGGGCTCGGCGCGCTCGCCGAGGCGATCCAGGTCGACGTGGCGATTCCCTATTCCGAGATTCCGGGATTTCTGGTGCCGACGGTCGAGAGTCACAGCGGCCGTCTGCTGTGCGGTACGCTGGAGCGCCGGCCGGTGGTGGCGATGCAGGGACGGTTTCACCGCTATGAGGGCTACGACCTCGACTCGGTTACGGCGCCGGTGCGGGTGCTGCACGCGCTCGGCGCGGAGACGTTGATCGTTTCCAACGCATGCGGCGGCATGCACCCCGAGTGGGCGGCGGGCGACGTCGTGATCCTCGCCGACCACATGAACCTGATCGGGGACAATCCGCTGGTGGGGCCGCACGACTCCGCAGGTCCCCGCTTTCCCGACATGACCGCGGCGTACGACACCGAATTGCGCGCGCTGGCGCGCGCCGTCGCACTGGAGCAGGGGATCACCTTGCGGGAAGGAACGTACGTCGCGGTGGCGGGCCCCAATCTCGAGACGCGCGCCGAGTACCGGCTGCTGCGCGCCTGGGGCGCCGACGTCGTGGGGATGAGCACCGTCCCCGAGGTGATCGTCGCCCGACAGGAAGGCATGCGCGTGCTCGGCCTCTCGATCATCACCGATCTCTGCCTTCCCGACGCGCTCGAGCCGGCCACGGTCGAGCGCATCATCGCCGTCGCGCGCGGCGCGGAGCCGCGCCTGGCCGCGGTCGTCCGCGGCGTCATCGCCCGCCTCAACTGATGGCGTACCCCCCGCTCTCGGTCACCGAGCGTGCCGACACGCTCGAGCGACAGCTGCTCGCAACGTGGAAACACGAGCGGCTGTTCGCGCGCGTGCAGGAAGCGACGCGCTACGGACCGCCGTTCGTGTTCTTCGAGGGGCCGCCCACCGCCAACGGCCGTCCCGGCATTCACCACGTGTTCGCGCGCACCATCAAGGACATGGTGTGCCGCTACCACACGATGCTGGGGCAGGGGGTGACCCGCATCGCGGGGTGGGACACACACGGCCTGCCGGTGGAGATCGAAGTCGAGAAGTCGCTGAACATCTCGGGCAAGCAGCAGATCGAGGAGTTCGGCATCGAGAAGTTCAACCAGCTGTGCCGCGAGAGCGTCTTCACCTACAAGACCGACTGGGAAGCGCTGTCCGACCGCATCGCCTACTGGCTCGACTACGAGCATCCCTACATCACCTACAGCAATAACTACATCGAGACGGTGTGGTGGTTGCTGAAGCGGCTGCACGAAAAGGCGCTGCTCTATCGGGGG
>DATLVL010000320.1:0-6180 GCA_035577525.1 Gemmatimonadales bacterium
CGCCTGGTTGATCGCATGCTTGCCCGCCGTGGCGTAGTAGCCCCGCGCCGAAGCGAGCGACATGCGGAGATCTTCGAACGACTGATCGACGGTGTCGGCAACCGCCAGGGCTTGGTCTCGGTGAGTGTCGATCAGCGAGAACATCATGTCGACGGCGGTGAGGTATCGGCTGACGTCGATCTCGACCTGTTGCAGGCGCGTCGGGGGCTGGCCGTTGGGCCCTGCCCCCGGGGCCGTGGGCGTGGGAGCGGGCTGTCCCGTCCATTGCCGCAGCTCGGTCAAGATGTTGTGCAGATGCTCCTGGCTGACGGGGACGTCGTTCTTGTGCTCCGAGCTGATCACCCCCGTCCGGGCTTCCCACTCCCGCGCGTTCAGCAGATTGACGTCGCCTTCCAGCTCGGCGAGTCGGACCTGGATGCGCTGGTTGCGGGCGACGACGAGCTGCAACGAGTAGATCAATGCGGCGGCGAGGAGACCGATCAGCATGACGAACATGGTGCTGCGGAATGGGGCGCGCAGCACCGCTGGTGACCCCGACACCGCGAGCGTCGGCGGAGTCCAGCGCCGGCTGCCACGCTGGTCGTCGGGAAGGGGGGTGAGTCGGCGTTCGGACATGCAGGTCCTCGCAGGAATGATCGCACTCCGCCCCCATCCCGTCCACGGCGCCGGAAAGCGGCCATGTGGCGACTGTGCCGCACCTTGCTGGCGGAGCAGTGCAACGGCATCCTACGTCGTCGTGACCTCCCGTCGTGAGTTTCTGGCACGCGCCGCAGCCGGTGTGTGGGCCGCCCGCTTTCCGCAGGCGGTGGTACGGGCGGTGCCCGACGAGCTCGCCCTCGCGAACGACCTCCTGTCGGCGTCGTGGTCGGTGAGCGATGGACGCCTCACCGCGCTGCGCATCGTCGACCGCTCGAGCGGCGCGACGCTCGCGCTCCCCCCCGACGTGTTCTCCCTGCTGCTGCGCGACGGTACGGTCACGAGCGCCAGTGCCCTGCGCGTGCGGTCGGCCCCGCGGATCGAGACGCTCGCCGCCGAGCCTCGAGCCGCGCGCCTGTCCCAGCGCGTGGCCGGGAAACAAGTCGTTGTGGAGCTGGAGGATGGAGACGGCCGCTTCAGCGCGACATGGCGTGCGGTACTGCGCGACGGCTCGCGCTACCTGCGCCAGGAGGTCGAGATCGCGAGCATCGGCGCGCCACTCGCGATCGAGGAGATTCATCTGCTCGATCTCTATCTCACCGATGGGGCGGTAGTGGGGTCGGTGCGCGGCTCACCCGTCGCCGGCCGCGACTGGTTCGCGGGATTCGAGCATCCGCTGGCGCAGTCACGCGTCGCCGGGTCACGCGCGCGCGCCTGGCTCGACCGCGAGCTGCCGCTCAGGCCCGGCGCCCCGCTCGTCTGCTCGGCGGTGATCGGGGCGACCGGGCAGGAGCGCGTGCGGCGCGTGTTTCTCGCGTATCTCGAGCGCGAGCGCGCGCATCCGTACCGGCCGTTTCTGCACTACAACTCCTGGTACGACCTGGGCTATTTCTCGAAGTTCGACGAAGCCGGCGCGCTCGAGGTGATCCGGGCGTTCGGCACCGAGCTGCACGAGCGCCGCGGCGTCACGCTCGATTCGTTCCTGTTCGACGACGGCTGGGACGATCCGGAGACACTGTGGCACTTCCACGCGGGGTTCCCGCACGGCTTCACGGCGGTGCGGGAAGCGGCAGCGCGCTACGGCGCCGCTCCCGGCATCTGGATGTCGCCGTGGGGCGGATACGGCAAGCCGAAGGAGGAGCGCCTCGCCTTCGGGCGCGCGCAGGGGTTCGAGACCAACGAGGGCGGGTTCGCCCTGAGCGGGCCGCAGTACTACGCCCGCTTTCGCGAGACCTGCCTCTCGATGATCCGGGACTATGGCGTGAACCAGTTCAAGTTCGACGGAACGGGGAACGTCGCCCACGCCATCCCGGGGAGCGCGTTCGATTCGGACTTCGACGCGATGATCGCGCTGATCGGCGACTTACGGGTGGCACGGCCCGATCTGTACATCAACCTCACGACCGGGACCTATCCCTCACCGTTCTTCCTGCGCTACGCCGACTCGATCTGGCGCGGCGGCGAGGATCACGACTTCGCCGGCGTGGGCTCCAACCGGCAGCAGTGGATCACTTATCGCGACGCCGACACCTATCGCGGCATCGTGCGCCAGGGTCCGCGCTTTCCGCTCAATGCCCTGATGCTGCACGGCCTCGTCTACGCGCGGCACGCCAATCGACTGATGACCGACCCCGGCGGCGATTTCACGTCCGAGATCCACGCCTACTTCGGAACGGGCACTCAGCTGCAGGAGATGTACGTGACGCCGTCGCTTCTGACGGCCGAGAACTGGGACACGCTGGCGGAGACCGCACGCTGGGCCAGGGCCAGGGCAGCGACGCTGGTCGATACGCACTGGGTGGGGGGCGATCCCGCCGCGCTCGAGGCGTACGGCCACGCGGCGTGGGGCCGGGGCCGCGGCGTGCTCGTGCTGCGCAACCCCAAGGACGCGCCGCAGACGATCGCCCTCGACGTCGCGGAGGCGCTCGAGCTGCCCGCGCGCGCCACCGGGCCGTTCACGGCTCGCAGCCCGTGGCGCAGCGAGCGCGACCGCCCGTCGCTGCGCCTCACCGCGGGGACGCCGCACGAATTCACACTGCGTCCCTTCGAGGTGCTGACGCTCGACGTGACCGCCTAGGGCTTGGCGCGCAGCACCCCGACGGCACCCTTGGTCGCATCGGCGAAGGCATGCGTGACGAAGGGGTAATCGCCGGGCTCCGCCAGGCGCAGCTCGAAGATCGCGCCGCCCCCAACCGGCACATCCACGGTCTGCACGCCGCTGAGCGTCGCGGTCGGCGAACCGTCGAGATAGACGCGGTCGAAGATCGCTCCCACGACGTGAAACGCCGAGATGCGGTTCGGTCCCGCGTTCACCACGTAGAGCCGGACCGGTTCCGCCGGCTGTACGTGCAGCGGCGCAGTGGCGTACTGGGCTGCGCGACCGTTGAACGTGACGTAATCCGGGGCCAGGCCGAGCAGCTTCTGCCAGTCGAGCGCGCGCGCCGTGGAATCGATTCCCGGGGCGCGCTGCGTATAGAACTCGCTCTGGACCAGCACGAACTCGCGCGCGACGGGACGCGCCAGCCGGGGGTCGACGATGATGGCGCCGTACATCCCGTTGGCGATGTGCATCGCGACCGGGGCGGTGCCGCAGTGGTACAGGAACGCCCCCGGCACCCGCGCCACGAAGCGGTAGTGCAGCGAGTCTCCCGGGGTGACATTCACGTATACGCGGTTGGGGGCGATCTCGGCGGCATGAAAGTCCATGCCGTGTGGAATCGGCGCCCGATTGACGAGCGTGAAGTCGACGGTGTCGCCCTGCGTCACGCGGATGAACGGCCCCGGGACGCGTCCGTCGAAGGTCCAGGCATCGTAGGTTACGCCGGACGACAACACGATCCGGGCGTGGCGGATCTCGATGCGGACCCGGCGCAGTGCGGCGTTCGTACGCGGCGGGGCCAGCGCCTCCACCGCTGCCGTGTCGGCGGCGCCGATCGCCGCTTCGCCGTGTGACACGTCGGCGGCAGGGGTCGTGGGAGGCGCCGCAGCCGGCGTGCGGCGCGTTTCGCGACACGCCAGAGCGGCGAGCAGCGTTACGGTGAACAGGATTCGCGCCATGGAGCGGGCTCCGATGAAGGCTCGTCAAGTATATCGTGCGGTCGGTCTTGTCCCGGGCCTCTGGGGCTGCGGTCACCGCGCCGCCCAGGTGGTGCCGGCTCCCGCTGCGTTGAGCCGTGCGGAATCGATCTACGCCGCGACGTACACCCTCAAAGATCGTCTCGATATCGCGGGCCTCCGAGCCCTCCCGGAGTCGGCGGTGGCGCTCCGTCCCCGCTATCTCGCTGCCCGTCGCGAGCTCGTGCGGGCGTTGGCGATCGACTCCGCGACGCTGCGCGACTCGAGCGATCGCCGCGCCCTCACGGTGATGCGCAGCACCCAGGCCGAGGAGCTGACGGACAATCCGCAGCCACCCGAAGGCGCCGCGCCGGTGGATTCGACGCGCTGTCGCTACGACGCCAGGGCGATCGCCGACACCGATTCTCTCGCCGCGCGGCTGTACGACTGCTACGGCGCCGCGGCGCATGCCGTCCCCGTCGACGGGGAGTCACTCGAACGGCTCACAGTGCTGGGTCTGCTGGGCGTCACCGCCGACACGGCGAAGCGGCGGCGGCTGTTTCTCGGTCTCGACCATGTGTGGCGCACGGTCAATGCCGGCGACGACGGCGCGAGTCCGTGGCGCGAGCTGCTGCGGCGCCGGGCGCGGAGCTGGGGCAGCGGTCCCACTCCCTTTGCCCGTCGCGTGCGGGAGCTCGGATTCGAGCCGGACACCGTCGAACGCTGGCTCGAGCGGTTACTCGAGACGTGGCGGGCGACGCTGCCAGACTCCGAGCGCGAGCCGTGGGACATGTATTACGCGATGGGAGCCACCAGCCGCCGGCTCGCGGCGCGTATTCCGCGCGACGCGTTGCTGCCGCTGACCGCGCGCTACTATCGCTCGCTCGGCGCCGATCTCGCGGCACTCTCCGTCCATGACGATATCGACCCGCGCCCCGGCAAGGACCCGGTGTCGTTCACGACGTTCGGGAGTCGTCCCGGCTTTGTGCTGGGGAGGTGGCAGCCGGGCGAGCCGTGGATCTTCACGTCGTACGGGGTCGGCGGGTTCGACAATCTCACGGAGCTGCTGCACGAAACCGGACACGCGATCCACATCGCCGGCATTCGCACGCGTCCGGCGTTCAGCGACTGGCCCGATGCCGATCTCTTCACGGAAGCGATCGCCGACCTGGCCGACGGTGAGGCCTACGACGGGCGCTGGCAGCTGCGGTATCTCGGCGACTCGGCGGCGCCCGCCGACAACCGGCGCGCCGCCTATTTCGGGGTGATGATGGACGCGTGCTGGTCGCTGTTCGAGGCGCGGATGCAGCGCGATCCTTCGCTCGACCCCAACGCGGTGTGGACGGCGCTCACCAGCCGCTATCTCCGCGTCGTCCCGCACCCCGAGCTGTCGTGGTGGGCGATGCGCGGGCAGCTGATCGACGTCCCGGGCTACCTCGTGAACTATGCCCTCGGTGCCTTCGTCGCCGCGGATCTCCGCGCCCGCATCGTCCAGCTGCACGGGCCGTTCACCCTGGGAGACTCCACCTGGTACGGCTTCGTGCGGGAGCACATCTATCGCTTCGGCCTGGAGCGCTCGTCGCGACGTGTGATGGAGGACTTTCTCGGCCGGCCGGTCAGCGCGCAGGCTCTGCTCGCTGGTCTTAGAGGAACTGCCGATCCAGCGCGTTGAGACAACGCTTCACGTTGAAAGCGGTCGCGTTGGTCATGACGACGGTCCCGACCCCGGGGGCCGGGTAGATCCGCATCTCGCAGTGAAAGCCGCCGCCGCCGCCTTCCTTGAAGAAGAATGGGACGCGTCCCAGGCGGCCCACGTGCCACCCCAGCGTCATCGGAATCGGCTTTCCCCGCGACGTCTGCTGCTGCGTGTAAAAGAGCTCGCGCCCCGAGGCGTCGAGAATCGCGGAGACCGGCTGGATCTGGTCGAGCAGGAACTTCGCGAAACCGCGCGCGCTGCCGACGAGCCCGCCGAACGCCGGTCCGTTCAGATAGTGCGGCTCGATCCGGAGCCAGCGTCCCTCAGATGGGCCGATGAACGACCGGTCGATCACGAGTCCTTTGATCAGATTCAAGAGCGAGTGCTTCTCGAGGTAGCCGTTGGCATGCGGCGTGCCGTCCGTAATGGCGTAGCCCAATTCCGCCGCGGCGATGCCGAGCGGTGCCAGCACGTGCTCGGCGACGTACGACTCGAAGCGCCGCCCTCCCGCCGCGACGCAGACGACTTCGCCCAACAGCCAATAGCCGAGGTTCGAGTAGCGGAACGTCGCGCCGGGCACGGACGAGAGGCTGGGATGTGCTGCCATCTCCGCGCCGAGGGCGCGTCGTTCGTCGAATGCGGCGTGCTGCGACACTGGGTGCACCCAGCGTAGCGGGACGGGGTTGGGGATCCCCGAGAGATGTGCGAGCAGCTGCCGCACGGTGATGGCCCGGCCGTAAGGCGTCGGGACATACCGCTCCACCGCGTCGTCGAGCCCGACCGTGCCGGCGGCG
>DATLVL010000321.1:0-2173 GCA_035577525.1 Gemmatimonadales bacterium
GTCTTGTCGCCGGTGATCACGGCGCGCGAGTTCACTCCCAGGCGCGTCAGGAACATCTTCATCTGAATCCCGGTGGCGTTCTGCGCTTCGTCGAGAATCACGAACGCGTCGGACAGGGTGCGCCCGCGCATATAGGCGAGCGGCGCGATCTCGATCGTACGCGTCTCGAGTGCCTTCTGCACCCGGTCGCGCGGCATCATGTCTTCGAGCGCGTCGTACAACGGGCGCAGATAAGGATCGACCTTTTCCTGCAGATCGCCGGGGAGGAACCCGAGATTCTCTCCCGCCTCCACCGCGGGACGGGCCAGAATGATCCGCCGTACGCGTTTGCGGGACAGCGCGTCGACGGCGGCCGCGACCGCGAGGTACGTCTTTCCCGTTCCGGCTGGACCGATCCCCACCACGATGTCGTTCTGCGCGATGAACTGCAGATAGTCGCGCTGGCCGCCGGTCTTCGGCTGAATCACACGCCGCAGCCCCGGGAGAATGATCTTCATTTCACCGGAGGTGGCCGAGGCATCGGCGAGCGTCCCGGCATCCCCCTCGAGGGTGAGACGCTCCACGTCGTGCACGTCGAGTGTTTCACCCATACGGGCGAGATCGACCATTGCCTGCGCCACGGGCGCGGCCCGCTCCACGGCAGCGGCCGGTCCCTGCAGCGTCAGGGCGTCGCCGCGCAGTGCCACGCGCACGCCCAGCCGCCGGGTCAGCTCGACGAGGTTGCCGTCGTTCACGCCCGCCAGCGATAACAGGTCGACCCCTTCGACCGACAGCTTGCGCGTCGCTTCGTCACTCATGGCACCACCCGGATGTGCAGCGCCTCGACGTCGGCGCTGCGGGCCGGCGACGGCGCGCCCTCGAACAGCGCGCGGGCCGTCGTCGTCTTGGGAAATGCAATCACGTCGCGCAAGCTCCCCGCGCCCGCCAAGAGCATCGCGGTGCGGTCGAACCCGACGGCGAATCCGCCGTGCGGCGGCGCGCCGCCCGCGAGCGCGCCCAGCAGGAAGCCGAAGCGCGTTTCGATGTCGGCCGCGCTGAGCCCGAGGTGCTCGAACACCTTGCGCTGCACGGCCGGGTCGGTGATACGGATCGAGCCCGAGCCAAGCTCGTTGCCGTTGTAGACGGCGTCGTAGTGCAGCGCGCGGCAGGCGAACGGCTCGCGGTCGAGCTTCGCGAGGTCGTCGGGGTGCGGCGACGTGAACGGATGATGCGCGAACACCGGGCGGCCCGTCTCGGCGTCCGGCTCGAACAGCGGAAAGTCCACCACCCAGCAGAACGCGTGCGCCATGCGCGGCGCCGGCGCGAGGCGTCGAATCACTTCGTGACGGACGCGGTCCAAGACCTGCGACGTCACCCGGTCAGGGCCGACTGCGAACAGCGCTGCGTCCCCATCGCCCACGCCGAGCGTCCCCAGCGTCTCCAGGGTGAATTGTTTGGCGACCGACCCCGATACCTGCTCGCCCTGCCGCTTCACCCACGCCAGTCCGGAGCCGCCGAGCTGCTTTGCGGCCTCGGCGAGCTGGTCCACGTCCTTGCGCGACAGCGCGCCCCCACCGGTCACCGCGATGCCGCGCACGCGCGTACCGTTCTGACCCGCCGACGCAAAGAACGGCACGCCCAGCGGACTCACCGCGGCCGTCCAGTCGGCGATCGGGAATTCGTAGCGCAGGTCTGGCTTGTCGGTGCCGTAGCGCTCCATGGCGTCGCGCCACGACATGCGGGGGAAGGGCCGCGGGATCGTGTGACCGGCCTCGTCCCACAGCGCGACGAGCACCGCTTCGACGAATCCCATCACGTCGTCCTGCCGTACGAACGACGCTTCGATGTCGATCTGCGTGAATTCCGGCTGCCGGTCGTAACGCAGGTCTTCGTCGCGGAAGCAGCGCGCCAGCTGAAAGTAGCGATCGTAGCCCGCCACCATCAGCAGCTGCTTGTAGATCTGCGGCGACTGGGGCAGCGCGTAGAACTCACCCGGGTGCACGCGCGACGGCACGAGATAGTCGCGCGCTCCCTCGGGGGTCGGCTTGGTGAGAATCGGGGTCTCGATCTCGAGGAAGCCCAGGTCGGACATCGTCCGCCGCGCGCGCTGCAGCAGGCGGTGGCGCAGCATCAGATTCGCCTGCAGCTCGGGCCGGCGCAGATCGAGGTGGCGATGCTTGAGGCGCAGCTCCTC
>DATLVL010000322.1:0-5932 GCA_035577525.1 Gemmatimonadales bacterium
GCCGTACGGCGTATAGGTGTAGTCCCAGGACGGTTTCACCTCGGGCTGTTGCGCCGCGAGGGATCGCGCGGTGAGCACCGAGATGAAGAAGACTGCGGCGCGGCGCACGCTCAGGCGGGTTGGTCCATGTCGTAAAGGGCCGCGGTATCGATGAAGCGGGCGGTGGTGCCGTCGTGCACCGCGAAGCGGCTATGATACAGCGCTGCGGCGCCGAACTCGCCGCGTTTGTTGACCGCATAGAAGTCGAGCTGGTAGCTCGGCCGCCCCTCGGGGCCGAGCAGCCGCGGCGGGGTGAGGTGCACGGCGCGCTTCAGCGTCTCGAGACAGGCGTCGGTGGGCTTCATCCCGCGGCGCATGTTGTCGACGGTCAGGAACCCCCCAGCGATCATGATGTTCGCTTCGCCCAGCCCCGTGGAGCCGGCGGCGCCGATGTCGTTGTCGCAGTACTGGCCGGCACCGACGATGGCGCTGTCGCCCACGCGGCCGGGAATCTTGAACGCGAGACCGGCGGTGGTGGTGATCGACGCGATGTCGCCGGCCGGCGTCACGGCGTCGCAATTGATCGTGCCCGTTGGCGGGTGCACGACCATGGGCGTGTGCGCCGGCACGTCGAGATAGTTGTCGGTGGGGCTCATGTTGGCGCGCCACTCGAGCCACGCTTGCCGTGATGCGTCCGTGAGCAGATCCTCTTCCTTGAAGCCGTACGACAGCGCGAAGCGCTTCGCCCCTTCGCCGACCAGCAGGATGTGGGGCGTGTACTTGAGGATGAGCTTGACGACTTCCGAAGCCGTCTTGATGCCCTCGAGCGCTCCCACCGCCCCGGCGCGCTTCAGCGGTCCGTGCATGCACGACGCGTCGAGCTGCACGACGCCGTCGGCGTTGGGCAACCCGCCATAGCCGACCGACTGGTCGGTGGGATCGAGCTCCTGGATCTTTACGCCTTCGACGATGGCGTCGAGCGGGTCGGCCCCGCCGACCAGCAGCTCGTGGGCCCGTTGCACGGGACGCAAGGAATTGGCGGACGAAATGACGACCGGTGTGGCGGCCCAGGCGCGCCGCGGCAGCGGGCGCAGCGGGTGCAGCGGATGTGCGATACCGAGGGCCTGAGCTGCGGCGAGGCCGCCGGCGGCGGAAGTCAGGAATTCGCGTCGCGACATGTCGGAAGGCACGCCTGTTTCTAGCTCTCGCCTCCAGGGCTGTCAACTTGTGAAAGCCAGACCGTCGCCCTACGTTCTCGCCGTGATTGGCGTTGATCGTCAGGGGCCGGAGGATCCGCGGGTTGCCCTGCGGCGCATCATCGGCGGGGTGACGGTGGTAGCCTGGGCCCTGGCCGGGCTGTCCTGGTTGTCGAGCGGCTCGATCGACTGGACGCTCGTCGGATTCGCCGGTGCGATGTGGGGTGTGTACAGCTTCCTCACGATGATCGCCGACACCGTGGGCGGCCTCGCGCGGTTCGTCGGGAATCAGTTCACCGGCAACGTCGCGCTGCCCGTTCCGCAAGACACGATCGACGACCAGACCACTCGCTTCGAGCGCATGCTCGACGAACCGCTCGATCGGCACCATGAAATTCTCATCGGGATCCGATTGGCCGAGATCTATCGCACGCACCAGCATGACGAGGCGAAGTCCACCGCGCTGCTGGACCGGCTGCGCGCCAAATACCCCGACGCGAGCGAGCTCTTTCTGTCGTCGCACCTGGGCATGGAGGAGGGAATCGACGATCAGGTGACCCGCTACGAGCGGATGCTCACGGGCCCGCTGCAGCCGCACCAGGCGGTCCTGATCGGGCTGCGGCTGGCCGAGATCTACCGCACGCTGCAGCACGACGACGCCAAAGCGGACGCGCTCCTCGCCCGGATGCGCGCCGCATACCCCAACGCCCCCGAGCTGTCGCATGCCGGACCCGGTTGACCTGTCGCTCGTGATCCCCGTGTACAACGAGCGCGACAACCTGGCGCCGCTGATCGGCGAGATCGAGCGAGCCCTCGCGGGCCGCCGCTTCGAGATCGTCGCCGTCGACGACGGCTCCACTGACGGGTCGCTCGACGCGTTGAAAGAGCTGAAGCGCGGGCACGCGGCGCTGCACATCGTCTCGTTCGCCGCCAACGCCGGGCAGACCGCGGCGTTCGCCGCCGGATTTCAGGCGGCCAGGGGAACGGTGATCGTCACGCTCGACGCCGACGGCCAAAACGATCCCGCCGATATCCCCGCCGTAGTCGACGCGTTGGCGTCGAGCGGTGCCACCGCGGTCGCCGGGTACCGTGTCGACCGGCGCGACTCGCGCTGGAAACTCGTCCAGAGCCGCATCGCCAACGCGGTGCGCAACCGGATCAACCGCGAAACTATCCGCGACACCGGCTGCTCGCTCAAAGCGTTCCGCGCGCCGGCGGTGCGGGCGTTGCCGCTGTTCAACGGCATGCATCGCTTTCTCCCCACCCTCGTCAAGCTGCAGGGCGGTACCGTCGCCGAGGTGCCGGTGCATCACCGGCCGCGCCGCTCCGGACGCACGAAATACGGCATGTGGAACCGCGTCTTCCGCTCGCTCGCCGATGCGTTCGCGGTGCGCTGGATGCAGCGCCGCGCCCTGCGTTACCACGTCACCGAAGAGCTGCCGTGACACCCCGACCGATGTCCAGAAAGCCCCGTCTCGATCCGGCGATCTTCAATCTCCCCATCGCCCGGATGCGCGAGGGCTATTACTCCGACAAGTACTTCGTGCGCGCGCGCGACGTGCTGCTCAAGGACCACCACCGTCCGCGTGTCACGATGCAGGTGTTCGGCAAGTCTCACGCGTATCTCGGCGGCTCTGATGAGGCGATCGCCATCCTCAAGCTGTGCGCCGAATCGTGGGGCGAGCTCGAGGTGCACGCGCTGTACGACGGCGACCAGATCGCGCCGTGGGAGACAGTGCTGCTGATCGAAGGGCCCTACGACGCCTTCGCCAACCTCGAGACGCTGTACCTTGGCGTGCTGGCGCGCCGCACCCGCGTGGGGACGAATACGCGCCGCGTGGTGGACGCCGCGCGGCCCAAGCAAGTCATGTTCTTCCCGGCGCGCCACGACCACTGGCTGGTGCAGACCGGCGACGGCTACGCCGCGCATATCGCCGGCGCGATCGGCGTGTCGACCGACGCGCAGGCGTCGTGGTGGGGCTCGGAAGGGATCGGTACGGTCCCGCATGCGCTGATCGCCGCCTATGACGGCGACACCGTCACCGCGTCGGTCAAATTCGCCGAGCTCATGGATCCGGAGATCCGTCTCATCACACTGGTCGACTTCGAAAACGATTGCGTGGCTACGTCGCTCGCGGTCGCGCGCGCGCTGGGGGATCGGCTCTACGGCGTGCGGCTCGACACGTCGGAAACGTTGGTCGACCGCTCGATCGTGCCGCAGATGGGCCTCTTCAAGCCCACCGGCGTCAACCCGCAGCTCGTCTGGAACGTGCGCCAGGCGCTCGACCGCGAGGGCTTTCAGCGGGTGAAGATCGTCGTCTCCGGCGGCTTCACGGTGGAAAAGATCCGCCAGTTCGAGGACGAGGGCGTCCCGGTCGACATGTACGGTGTGGGATCGAGCCTCTTTCAGGGGCGCTTCGACTTCACCGCCGACATCGTGCAGGTCGAAGGGAAGCCCCGTGCCAAGGTCGGCCGCACGTTCCGGCCCAGCCAGCGCCTCGAGCGTGTCGACTAGTCTATCTGAAGTCCCGCCTTGCGTCGTCTCGCGCCGGCATTCGGGACAACAAGTTGGAAGGTCACTAGGTTAGATTCCCTCGCTGTTTTCCAGACCTCGAAGGAGCAGGGTATGGCGCGGGTCATCTTCTGGGACGTCGACACCCAATACGACTTCATGAAGGGGGACGGCAAGCTGTACGTGCCCGACGCCGAGCACATCATTCCCAATCTGAAGCGGCTCACCGATTATGCGCACGGGCACGGAATTCGCATCGTCGCCAGCGCCGACGATCATGCCCCCGGGCATCGCGAGCTGTCCCAGTCGCCCAACTTCAAGGACACGTTTCCACCGCACTGCATGCACGGCACTCCCGGTCAGAAGAAGATTCCCGAGACCGCGCTGCGCGATCCACTCGTGATCGAGCCCGCGCGCGACGATCCGGCGCGGCTCGCCGAGCAGGTGCAGGCGCATCGCGGCGACATCCTGTTTCATAAGCACGAATTCGACGTGTTCACCAACCCCAACGTTCTTCCCGCTGTCGATGCCCTGGCGCCGGAAGACGTCGTGCTCTACGGCGTGGCACTCGACGTGTGCGACCGCTACGCCATCGAAGGATTCCTGCAACATCGTCCCAACATCCGTCTCTTCGCCGTAACCGACGCGATGAAGCCGATCGATCGCGACGCGGCGGAGCAGATGCTCAAAGAGTGGGGAGAAGAAGGCGTGCGTCTCGTGAAGACCAGTGAAGTCGTGATGGGAGGCCTGGTGGAGCAGCTCGTTCGGGCGGGCGCATGACGTCGGTCGCCGCCCCGCCAAAGTCGACCTTCGGAAAATTCTTCCTCCCCGGGCCCACGGACGTCCATCCCGACGTCCTGGCCGCCCAGCTCAAGCCGATGATCCCGCACCGCTCCAGCGCGATGGATCAGCTGCTTCAGAAGATGGGCCCGCCGCTGCAGGCGCTCGCGCGCACCTCGCGCATCGTGTTGATCGGCTCGTGCTCCGCCACCGGTTTCATGGAGATGGCGGTGCGCAACGGCGTGCGCCATCGGGCGCTCTCGCTCGTCAACGGGGCGTTCAGCGAGCGCTTCGCCCAGCTCGTAACCGCGGCCGGGAAGGAGTGTATCCGGCTCGACGTGCCGCTGGGCCAGACGGTGGAGCCCGACATGCTGCGCGACGCGTTGCGCCGCACACCGGTCGATGCCGTCACCGTCGCCCACTCCGAGACCTCGACCGGGGTGTTGCAGGACGTCGCGGCGCTCGCCGCCGTGACCGGCGAGTTCGATGACGTCCTGTTCCTGGTCGACGCCGTGACCTCGATGGCCGGAAGCCCCGTCGAAACCGATCAGTGGGGCTTCGACTTCACCTTCACCGGCTCGCAGAAGGCGCTGGCGCTCCCGCCCGGGCTGGCACTCGGCATTGCTTCCGAGCGCATGGTCGCGCGGGCCAAAACGCTGCCCGACCGGGGGCTGTATTTCGATCTCGTCAGCTTCGAGGCGGCGATGGCGAAGTACCAGCCGACCAACACGCCGGCGCTGTCGCTGTTTTACGCGCTCGACCGCCAGCTCGAGCGCATCACGGCCGAGGGCGGGATCGAGGCGCGCTGGCGCCGCCACGACGCGATGCGCCAGACCGTGGAGCGATGGGCCGAGGCGCGCGGCATCGAGTACCTGCCGCGGGCGGGCCGCCGCAGCTGGACGGTGTCGTGTCTCAAGCTGCCGGCGGGGAAGAGCGCGAAGGACGTCACGGGCTCGCTCAAGGCGCAAGGGTGGACGATCGGATCGGGCTACGGGTCATTGAAGGACACCACGATCCGCATCGGCCACATGGGCGATCACTCGGTGGCGGGCGTCGAGGAGCTGTTGCCGCTCGTGGAAGCGGCGATCCGGTGACGTTGCGCGTGGTGGTGGCCGACCGCCTCGCGGCGGGCGGGCTGGACCTGCTGGCGCAGACGCCCGGGATCGAGGTGGTGAATTGTGCCGGCAAGGGGCCCGAGGAGCTGGAGCGCGCGCTCGAGCACGCGCAGGCGCTGATCGTACGCAGCGAAACCAAAGTCACGGTCGATGTCATGAACCGCGCCCCCGAGCTGCGTGTGATCGCGCGCGCCGGCATCGGCGTGGACACGATCGACGTGACTGCGGCGACCCGGCGCGGCATCGCCGTGATGAACGCCCCCGGGGCGAACACCGTCAGCGCCGCAGAGCACGCGCTCGGCCTGCTGCTCTCGCTGGTGCGACACATTCCTGAAGCCGCCGAGTCGATG
>DATLVL010000323.1:0-39743 GCA_035577525.1 Gemmatimonadales bacterium
AGCGACGCTCGCTCGCCGCGCGCAATAGCTTCCGCGTCCGGACGCGCTCAGGCCGGCGCTATGAGATCCAGCGTGGCCACCATGCCAATGTGTACGAGCTCGACGCGCAGAACAAACGACGCGACCACCTGTGCGTGTATCCCGTCGGCGGGCTGCCCGAAGCCGACTGCATGCTGGCCCAGAAGCTCTGGCTCGAAGCGAACGAAGAGGTACTGCGCAGCGTCGCCGTCATCACGCCCGTGCATGCGTGAGATTCCGGCATGAAGTCCTGGTTAGAGCCGGCGTTGTATGTGGTGCTCATCTTCGTGTCGGCGGTGCTGTTCGGCTGGTCCCTGCGCGGCGTGTTCGGATGAGACGCTTAAATGCAAAAGACACCCTCGCCCCGAGCTTGGGAGTGAGCTCGGAGCGAGGGCAGAAGTTATCCAATTTGAGAACACGAGGTCATTCTAATGGTGCATAAGTCGGCCAAATGTAAGGGCTGCCCACACACAAGCGAGACAGGCACACGAGACGGACAACACTGGCGGTGCGATGGGTGCGGGCGATTGACTCCGCGTCCGCAAGTCACCCCGCCAATTGAAGAAGCCGTCGAGCGTAGCCCGGCCCTGAGCCAGCGGTGGATCGTGTTCCCACCTGGCGGGACGGCAACGCTAGTTTCAAACTTGACCAGTGCTGAGAGAAGGGATCTCTTTCGAGAGTTAGCGATGGGGAACCCAACCGATGCTTGACCGACATATGTGCCGTTATGACCGGTAAGCGCGCGGGGCCCAGGGCTGAGGCTCTGGTAGGTAAGCAGGTGCATAAGTCGGCCAAACCAGAACCGGTGCACTTGCCGGACGACTCCATTGCTGATCGGACACGCGGCGAGGTCCGCGCACTCCGCGCCGAGAACGAGCGGCTACGAGCCAACAACGAACGGCTGCTGAAAGCCGCTTACGGCCTGCAAGATGACGTTGAGGCGCTACAGCAACAACGCGCTGAACTCATCCTGAAGATCGAGCGCCTACGCGCGGGTGCCCAGGGCTGAGGCTCTGGTAGGCGTACTCCCTTTCTTTTCCCCAGCCCTGGACAGGTCAGTTGCGCGTGCCGTGTCGAGGCCTGGCGGTCGACACCAGCCCGAACGCGGCACCCACCACCACGCCGATCAGTGCGATCGCGACGTTGGAATACTCGGGTCGCAGCAACAGCAACACGCCACCCCCCACCAGCACGGTCAAGACCACCAGCGTAAGGCAGACCAGTCGAGTGATCGAAACTGCCGGCGTCTCCGGATCACTGGCAGGTTCGCTCAGCACCCACTCACGTCAGACGCGCTATGGCCAACCCCGCGATCAGGCCGAACACCACCGCACTACTCATCGGCAGCACGCCGACAAGCCCGAGAATCGCCAGCAGCAGCACCACGAGCGCGATGATCGCGCCGATGGTCCACGGGTAGGTACCGACAGCAAAAGCAGGCATAGCGTCCTCCTCAGTGCATCACGCGAGCCACACCACGCTGAAGCCGCCCAGGCGATCGAAGTCCTCGCGACTGACGTTGTCGTAGATTCCCTTGTAGCCAGGCGCCGAGTTGGCCACCCAGATCGTGCTGCCCTGCACGCCGCGGATTGCCACCCAGTGGTACCAGGCGGCTCCCGACATCAGGCCCGGCGTCTCCTGCGCCAGCAGGTACGTCTCGTCAAAGCTGAGCCAGCCCTGGTCGGTGTCGGCGCCGGTCTGCTCCTTGACCACCCGCTGGAGCTCGGCGCCGGAGCCGTCCATGAGTCCGTAGGTAGCGTTGATGTTGTGCGGGTAGCCAATGGCGTAGACGACCGCCTCGCGACTGGTGTACACGTCCGCGTCGCGCGCGTAGCCCAGCGAGCGCTCGAGCCATTCAGTACTGCACGCCGAGCAGGTCCAGTCGTACAGCTGGCCGGGCATGCTCGCCCAGGCGTCCCACGCGATCTCGGTTTGTGAGTCGTCACCGAAAGGGCACCCGGTTAACCCGGTTGTCCTCCTCTATCCACCAGTACTGACCGTCTCTGCCCAGGGTCAGGCTGACTTTGTGCCCTTCGTCGAGAATGACGAAGCGCTCATCCGAGCGAGCCTCATCGTTGTTGTCGGCGAGGGCCTGCTGCACACCAGGGCCGATGCTGAATCCGTCGCTCACGCCACCTCCGGTGTCGCCAGAATGTGCGCCTTGTCCTGGCTCAGATAGGCCGGGTCGGTACGCATCAGCACGTCGTACTCGGTGGGGTCGTGCAGCACAGCGAGCTTGTGGTCTGGACCAACGCCACCACTCGGCTCGAGGCCGGTGATCATCTGCTCCGCGGTGTCCTGATAGATGACCTGAAAGCTGGTCTTGCCTGCCTGCGGATCGACCTCGCGTAGCAGCTCAGCACCGGCCGGCTGCCAGCGGCCCGGGCCATCCATGCGATTGCAATTGAGTCGTACGTGGCCCTCAGGCAGAGCGTCGCTGCGGCCGGCCTCGACGGTCCCGCACGGGCAGCCCTCGCGCTGGACCTTCTCGAGGAACATCTGCTGGGCTATCGGCGCCGCAGCCCCGCCGGCCACCGGCCAGGCCGACGCCCCGCCGCAGCCGTCAGGGCACTCCAGCATGATGTAGTTGTGGTCCGCAGAGCCACCGCTGCTCGTGCCCCAGACCACGTCGGCAGCGGCCACCGTGCCGCTATGGCCACGCTCGTCGTACACCACGTCGATGGAGCCGTCGGCGTTCAGGGTGACAGGCCGGACGCTCATGGATTCGCCTCAACCGTAATGTTTGTGCCCGCGGCAGTATTCACCGCTGACACGGTCCCAGTAGCAGTACCAGTCACACGTACAACCACTGAGCCGACTCCTGATCCATTTAGCGCGGGTTGGCTCGCGTTGGCCAGCGACCAGGTCCCGTTCTTGGTAACTGTTGGGGTTACGGCTTTACGCGCCTTGTATGGCAACGTCCAGTCAAAGGGAGCGCTGGCCGCGCCCGCATACGACGTCAGGGAAATCTCACCTGAAGTCTCGCCCAGGACCTCGTAGTACCGCAGGCACCGCGCCAGGTCGTCGGCCGGGTGCATGGGCACGTAGTCACACGGCTGCGAGCCGACCACCAGCATGGCGTTGTCGAGATACGCCGTGCAACTGGCGGCGAAATAGACCACGACCTGAATGGTGGCATTATTGGAGGGAACGGCGTACGTCGCGGTGAGGGACTGGTAGGTGCCGTCGCCGGTGTGAAACGCCGAGTAGGTGTTGAGTGAAGCAGTCCCGTCGAAGATCGCCACGCGCACCGCATTCGCCGTGCTGGCCTTCACCCGCACGCTCAGGCTGATCGTCTTTCCGGCCACCGCGATGTTGCCGTCCTGAGTCCTGATCGGTATCTGCAGGAGGCAGGTCTGTCCGGCGCCGCTGCCCAGAACGAACGTACAGGCAGCGGACCTCACCGAGGCGACATCCCAGTTGGCCGCATTCATCGACACGCTGAGGGTGTCGGTGCCGGCGATGCTGAGCGCCCACCGATCGGCACAGAAGCCACCGTTCGTCGCGAACGGCCCATTGCCGCGCTGCCAGTTCTCGAAGCCACCATTGGTCAGCAGGTTGGCCCGCCCAACGTCACTGGCCAGTTTGGCATTGGTGACGCTGGCGTCGGCATGTTTGGCGGTCGTCACCGAGCCATCAGCCAGGTCCGCTGTCGCGATCGTCCCGTCGGCGATCATGGCCGACGTGATCGTGCCATTCGGAATCGCACTGGCCGCCAGGGCATGGCCCAGACCAGGCGCATGCGTATGCTGATCGACCGCCTGCGCCAGGACCTGGACGTCTTCTTTTTTGAAAATGTCGTTGGCGGCAGTGGCATACGGAAACTGCAGACCGCCGCTGAAGTTTGTCGCGTTTGTTCGAGCCACTAACCCAACCTCCTCAAGTCCATTGGACCGCTTTGATACGCAGTGACCCGCGCCACTGACGCCCAATCTCGTCGAAGCTCTGCAGTAACGAATATTCGGTAAACGACAATTGCTGCGTCGACTCGTCCGGCAGGATGACCGTGACCGCGCCAGGCGTATCGACCGCGGCTTCGATCAGTTTCTGGATCTGCGTGCGACCGATCCTGATCGGCACGCCGTCACGGCGGACCAGGCCGTCAGCACACAGGATGTCCGCCTGAAACTCCATCACCCGCGGCGGGCGCAACGCATGCCCCAGGCTGACGGCCGACACCTGCGGCGAGCTGGTGCGCATCGTGTTGTGCAGGTGCACGCGCAGCGCCGCCAGCGTGCACGCCGCATCCACCGGGAACTTGAAGCGGTCGTACACCCCGCTATTGAACTGGTGCGCCAGCGAGGTGAACGGCGTGCTCGACGTCGGGTCCAGCTTGTACTCGAGCGTGACGTAGTCGTTCGCGTCGATCTTCGGGCCCGTCACGCTGAAGTGCCGCAGGCTCTTTGGGCTGGCGTGGTAGCCGCCATGCCACAGCGGCAGGTCGACCCAGCCGTCGCCGACGAAGTACGGGTAGTCGGCGCAACCCGCGGGATTTGGCGTGCAGGAATTCAGCATCCAGCCGATCGAGCCGTCCGAAAAGCCGATGTACGTCCGCGTGTGACCGGCCACAGGCGAGCCGACCTGCGAGACGAACAGCGCCTGGATCGCGCGACTGACGAACGGGATACTGACCGAGCCGTGCCAGGCGTCGATGTGCACCGGCTCGCCCGTGCCCTGCGAGCCCAGCGCGGTGACCAGCGTCGACTGCCGCGGTCCGCGCACGCCCATCGCGACCCACGCGCCGAACTTGCACAGATACGACGTGTTCGTATCACGGTCCAGCAGCGCCGCGTAGGCGAACATCGACTCGACCCCGGCGAAGGCCGTGACCTGACCGGTCACGGTGCCCGTATTGCCGCTCAGGTCGTCCGGCCCGACCGACGTCCACGACAGGTCCGGGTCGATGCGTCCCAACGAGTTGCCGTAGGCCACGAACAGCCCGTTTTCGAACGTGCCCCAGGCCCGCCCGTTGGTCGCCGTGTCGGCGTAGCGCAGGAACGGAAACAGCTCGTGATCGGTGCCCGAGGCGTCCAGCGTGTAGCACCCGTCGGTCTTGGCCACGATCAACGTGCCGCCACTGGTCACCAGCAGCGACACGATCGCCGACGACTTATCGCCCGCTCTGAAAATCAACGAGGTGTAGTTGGCCTCGTTGGTCGGGTCGGCGTTGGTGTCCAGCTTCCTGAGGCGGTTGGTGTCGTCCGCCCACCAGAACTCTTTGGCGATCACCGTGAACGCCAGCGCCGTGAACGTCGCCATCGCGGTGTACGCCGCGCCGTCCGACGTCCATGCCGCGACCACTCCCTGCAGCGCGAAAAACGCCCGCTGCACGCCGTCGAAGTTCGACGTGAAGACGCACACGTCCAGGATGGGCGCCGCGAAGGTATGCACGACCGACCAGGTGTCGGTGGTCCCCGCCGCCTTTTTCAGAACGTTGGTGCCATTGGCCGCGTACAGGCTGTTGCCGAGCTCGAAGAAGCGGTTGATGCCGTGCACCGTGTCGACGCCCGCGGGCGTGACGGTACCGATCTCCGGACCGAGGCACCACGGCCAGACGGACAGGTCGACCGCGTTCGCGGCGACGTATCGCTGGTCGTCCCACTTCTCCTGAATCGCCAGGCCCAGGCCCAGCGTCATCTGCTGGAACGGCTCTTCGCGGTCGTTGGTCGGATTGGCGCCCGCGTACGAATAGTCCGGCGGCGCGACCTGATTGATGCTCTGGGTCTCGACCGACACGAGCGCCGGCTGCCCCGGCTGCGGCGAGCCGAGCATGAATCCCGTGCCTGAAATGACGACGTGGTACGGCCACGGCCGCCGCTTCGCGTACAGACTCATCCGGCCATCCTGACCGCGGGCCCGAACGTGCGCGGGCGGTACAGCTTCTTCTGGGGCATGTCTGCCACCAGGTGCTCGCGCACCAGGTCGTTGAACGCCGCCACCGCGCTGGCCTGGTCGCGGATCAGCCGCTGGTTCGCCGCCGGCTCAAGCAGGTGGCCGAACTGCCGCCAGCCGGCAACCAGTGCCGCGGCGGCGGCCCAGCCGCGTTCGATCGGCGCCTCGTCCGTCTCGAGCAGCAGGCCCTGCTGGTCGCCGAAGTTGCCGCCCGCGCCGCGACAGTGGTCATACCCCCGCTTGAGGCAGCGCAGGAAGATCAGATCCCCCGTGCTGAAGGTCATCGAGCCCGTCTGCAAGTAGAAGGTTCCGCCGTCACGCTCGACACGCCCATAGATGCGCCGCTCGAACGGGTCTTGCAGGTTGCGGTCCTCACCGTTGGCCAGCAGCCCGACCTGGAGCACGTCGCCCGCATCGATCAGCCACGGCGCGGCCACGCTCAGATCGTGCCTGGTCGTTTCGATCGTCGGAATGCAGGCGACCTCGACCACCAGCCAGCAGTGGCGCAGCCCTTCGTTGAGCAGTCGGGTGGTGGTTGGTGCGTCGAACGGCCCCAGGATCTCGAATCGCTCGCCGATCCCGTTGATACCCGAGCCTTCCAGGTCGACGTATTCGTACTGCTCCATGTCGTGATAGGTGAAGGCTTCCAGGAATCCATACGTGGTACCCGCGACGTCCGAATACGGAGCAACCGCCCACTCGATATCGGGCGTGATCGTCCCGGTCGACGGGTCGTAGCTCATCACGTAGCGATTGCGGTCGGTCTGCTGCGTCGCGTTCGGGCGGTACAGCGGACGGTCAATCAGCGTGTCCTGCTGCGGGATGCCCGACTGGATCGGGTAGATCGTGCAAACCAGCTTGGTCAGGTCCGAGCCGCCCATCGCTCGCACCTCGTACGACTCGGGCCCAATGAACGGACCAGCTTCCTGCGCGAACGTTGAGCGGTACTCCTGAAGCGTGGGCATGCTCGAATGCTCCTTACGGTACTAACACCAGGGGCGGTGCTCCAGACGCTGGTCCCGCGACCAGTGCCGGCGCTCCGCTGGCCATCGCCAGGATCAGGTCGGGAGCCTCGAGCGCGGGCCCGGTGAGGAGTGGCGGCGCGATGGACCGCGGCACCACGCTGACGGTGGGTGCGTACACCAGCTCGGCGGACGGGATTGCAGCCGGCTGGATGTCTGGCGCGGTGAAGCCGACGAAGAGTGGTGCGTAGACCTGCTCGGCGGTGCCGATGGCATTCGGGTTGACGGTCTGCGGCGTGACCAGCATGACCATCGGCGCGTGCACCTGCGCCGCGGTCGCGATGGCATCCGGCAGGACCTGCTGGGTCAGCGTCGGGCCAAAGACGCTCTCCGCGGTAGCGATCGCGTTGGGAATGACCGACTGTGCGCCGCCGCTGAGGGTGACCACCGGCGCGTACACCGACTCGGCCGTCGCAATCGCGCCAGGCAGGACCTGCAGCGTGAGGGTTGGCTGCGCGACCGCCTGCGCCGTGCCTATCGCGTTCGGCAGGACCTGCAGATTGACAATCGGACCGAACACCGACTCCGCCGTCGCGATGGCATTCGGAGTGACGGTCTGCGCGCCGCCGCCACCGGATGGCGACTTGATCGCCAGGATGACACTCGCGCCAGGGCCCGCGACCGCGTTGCTATCCGAGATGGTGACGTGCGTCGACGTCGGTGCGGCGGCACCTGATGCGAGCGTCTGCTTGGCGATGCCAACGTCGTCGCCGCTATTCCACTGGATCGTCCAGGTCGACGGCGCGGTCCACGTCGGGGCGTTGTCGTTGGTGACCGCCGTTGCCAGAATCGCCAGGTCGTCGACGCTGGCCGCGCCGGTCAGCGCGACGCTGGGCAGACTCGAGTTGGTGCTGGCGACGCTGGTCGTGTTCTGCGCCGAGTTGTTGTTCTCGTAGGGCGTGCCCGAGGTTTGCGCGCCGGTGATCCGCAGCAGCGCGCCGACGCGCCAGACGGAGCCCGTCCACGACCACGTCAGCGTCGTGCCCTCGGTGCCGTCGGCAATCTTCCAATCGACTCGCAGACGCATCGCGCCCGACGGGTTCACCGCGTACAGGTTGGTGAACCCGGTGGGCATCGTCGTGACGTTGGCGTCGACGTAGAAGATGGCGACCAGCAGATCGCCCGCGGCGGTGCCGACTGGCTTGCTCGGGACAAACGACGTGCCGTTGGCGCCGGGCACCGTCTGCATCCCAGCAGTGCCGGCTGGGATGGTCGGACTGGTCACCTGGAGCGATCAGCTAAAGCGTGAAGAGCCCGGACGCGTTGAAGACGACGTTGATGTCGGCGCCGTTCGGCGTGACCGGTAGCCCCGTGCCCGTGTCCACCCAGGCAATCAGGCGCTGCGCCGACGCCGCGACGTCCGCACCGCCGGTGACCGCGGAGCTCTGGAAGTACAGCAGGCTATGCCCCGACGCGTTGGCCGCCGGCGCCGTGAAAGTGATGTCGGCCGCGTCCGCGGTGCCGCTGGTGCCCGTCTTCGACGCCAGGGCGGCGGAGGTCGCGTGCAGCACGCCGCTGGCGCCGGTCACGTCCGAGACGAACTTGTGCGACGCGCTGAACGTGTAGGACCGAACCAGCGCGACCTTGATGACCGCGGTGTCATAGTCGATTTCGCCGAGGAGGAATCCCTCGCGGCCAGGTGAGAAAAGCGCGTTGGCCATCAGCCACTAACCTCCGTAGGTCAGGTCCTCGAGCGAGTTCGGCACGAGCGCCTTGAGCGTCTGCCAGTCGTCGGGCAGTGTGAGCGTCACGACCGTGCCGGACGGCAGCTTGCAACTGACGATCAGTTTGCCGGTATGCACCCAGGTGCCGTCGGTCTGCTGCCCGTTGACCAGCGTGTAGACATCAGACGTGGACATCGGTCACTTTCGCGCCTGGCCGCTTGATGACGATGCTGGCCCGCACCCCGCCCTGCGACGCGCGGTTGTCGCGCCGACCGCACGCCGCCTCGATGGCACGGTACGCGCGGGCGTAGTCGGCGTCGCTGGTCAGTCCCAGCTCGCGCATGCCTTCGGTCCGCGGCAGGCCGAGCCACCACTCGCCGTCGACGACATCTGGCGTGTTGGCGTCGCCGATCAGCGGGTCGCCGTCCAGGCAGTAGCCGTCCCGCTCGATCCGAATGTCGCGCACGACCCCCTCGAGCAGATGGCACGCCGTCTGAACCTCGGCCCATGACTGGCAGTAGCGCACACCAGCCCCGTAGCTCAGACGAAAGAAGCCCGAGCCGAAGGCACAGTCAGCCCGATGCGCCGCGCTGACGCTCAGGTACTCGGTGCGGCCGTGCTCGTCGATCACTGCGCGGGCTCGTCCTCCGCGGGATCGCCGACCTCGACTTCGTCGCCCTCATCCTCTGGTTCAGGCGGCACCGGCGGAGTTGGATCCGGCTGGGGTGGAGTGGGATCGGGTGTCTCGCGCATGCTGCCTCCTAACTGGTCGTGAATGTTCCGTCTGCCGAGTAGGTGGTGATGCCGTTGGCGACCGCTGCGATGCGGTAGTGGTACAGCGTGGCGGTCACCAGCCCCGATATCGGCTTGGACTGAGCGCCGGTGCCCGATCCCTGCGTGTTCTGCGAGCCGTACGCCAGGGTCGTGCCGTAATCGATCCAGTTCAACGCTTGCTGCGACAGCGTGAAGTTGACGGTCGCGCCGGTCGCCGTAATAGCCGTCACCGAAATCGCCGTGATCGCCGCCGCCTGGGCACCCTGGCCTCCCAGAGGCGAGCCATTCGGAAAGACCGCCGTCGCTGCGCCGGCGTCAGTCGGCCAACCGCCAGGTCTGGCCGCACCTGGCGGTTCGTTGCCGCGCCAGTCGACTGGCGTGTGCGTCCACAGCCCGGCCGCGGCGCCTACCTGCGAGCCGATCCTGCCGCCATCAAGCGGCATTGCCCTTGCTCCGCGGATGCGCTTGCTCGGTCGGCTCGGCCGCCTTCGGCGCTTCTTTGGCTCCCTGCTCCTCGACCCACGCGGCGAAATTGTCGATGGTCTGCTCGCCCGTAATGGTGTATCCCATCCGCAGGTACTGCTCGGCGTGCGACGCCGGGCCGACGAACGAATCGCCGTCGGTGCGCAGGAAGGTGAAGTACAGCGTGCTCGGCGGCGTGACGTACGGTCCGTTTTCGTGGACCAGGTTGGCCTGGGCGATGAAGTCGACGGGTGGTGTTTCGGTCATGTCCTGCTCCTTCGACGCGACTGGTCGATCGGGTCGTACCCGCCGTTCGGGATCGCGCCTTCGATGGTCGTCGCCTGCGCGCCTTCGGCGCCGAGCTTGCGTTGCAGGTCCTCGAGCGAGCTGGCTCCGGCAGTCTCGACACCGCGCAGCAGCGACGGCTCAGGCTCGTCCCTGAACTTCGGCTCGGTCACCCGCACGACTCCGCCCTTGGCGCGGATGTCGACAATCGTCGCCTCAAGCTCTTCGGTTGACTGCGCGTCAATGCCCTCGATGTCGATCAGCGTCCCGAGCGTCGGGTCTTTCTGGTCTGCCTTGCGGATCGCGTTGATCAACTTGGCCCGCTTGCGCTGCTCGGCGATGACCTTCGGTCGCTCGATGCGCTCCCACTCGTCGACCTCCGACATGTCTTCGCCGCGGGCGGCGACGGTGGCCAGCAGGTGAAAGCCCAGGTCGGAATACAGCGCGCGGTTCTGCGGGTCCGACTGCAACTGCACGATGTCGCCGTTCGGTGTCGCGTACCAGCGCAGCGGGTAGTTGTAGTTCTGCCCGCGCTTGGGCGTGATGTCGGTCCGACCGAGGGTCTTTTCGACCATGCGGTCGATGAACGTCTCACCCGTATGGGGTGACGCCGACGTCGTCATCTACGCCGCGCCTTTCGCCCAGACACCAAAGGTTGGCCGCATCATCTGGTGCCCATAAATTTCCTCGACCGCGAGCTTCCAGGTGAACACGTCGATGTCGTAGAAGACGTGCGACTTCGGCGTCCGCTGCATGACCAGCGCGATGGCCTCGCGATGACCGATGAAGTTATTCGCCTGACCGCCGGCGGGCTTGACCAGGTTGGTGGTGATGCCCAGGTTGAGTCCGTACATGTCGCCGAGCATGCCCGACTTGGCGGGCATCGAGTTGTTGCCGATGTACAGCGCGTTCGACCAGCGATCCAGCGCCAGCTTGGCAACCTTCTCAGCAGGTGACATGAGAAAGAAGCGGTTGTCCTGCGGGCAGTCCGCGTTATCCAGCAGCTGCACCGCGGCCAGCACGTTGGCGTCAGACAACGCCGTGCCCAGGGTGCCGACGGTCTGGGTGAAACCCGCGACGTCGGTGGCCAGGTTCGTATCGACGTCCTTGGCCAGCGCGTAGCCCAGCTTCTGCTGGTACTCATTCTGCACATCGACGATGCTCTGCACCTTGATGATGTCTTCGATGCCAAGCGCCGCGTATGACCAGATGTTCAGCGTGATGGTCGTGGCCGTTTCCGCGACGGTCTCGTAGACGATCGCGGTGTTCTCGGTCTTCGCCCGAGCCGCCAGGTTGCCAATGCTGGCGACCTTGACCGTCTTGCCCACGCTGGCGTCGTTTTCGAAGCCGCGGTTGACACTCTTGGCGAAGAGCAGGTTGCTTTCGGTCGCGCGCAGGACCTGCTTGCTCCAGATGTCCGGCGAGAACACTCCGTCAGAGATCGTCTTGTCGACGAACTCGGTTGCACCTGTAGCCACTGGCTACCCCCTACTGTCTGTGAACGGGGATGCCTCGAGTCGATCGATGCCGCACCCCTGGTTTCGGTCTGCCGTTCTCGTCGAACAGCGCGTCGTATTCGGCAAGGCTCATATTGGCGATCTGCTCATCCGTCACTTCGCGGACGCGACCGGGGGTGCCAGAGTCACGCTCGGGTACGGGTTCGTCGCCGTTCATCTCGCTCAACATCGACTTTCGCAGTGCGGACTCGCGCTTTCCGATGCCGAGCTCGACTGCCTTGTCGACGATGTAGCGCATGTATTCTGCCATGCCCTCGGCCGGCGTCTTGCCGACCCCGAACGCCTTACCCGAGACGTCCTTCTGGATCGTTTCGGGCAGGTCTTTTTGAAACAGCACGATGGCGTCCATGGCTGGCGCCAGGGCCTGGGCCGATTGCTGCGACGCGAGCTGGGTCTGCAGCTCGCGCTGAGTCATCTCACCCAGGGTGTACAGGTCGTTGTTGGCCGCGGCCTCCAGCTTCGCCGCATCCTGACGGTCGCGCTCCTGCTTCGCCAGCAGGTCGCGCGCACGACGGTCGCCGATCTGACCGATCAGACCGGACACGACCTCGTCCTTCTCCAGCTGGTCGCGCGGCAGGTTCTTCGCCAGCAGGCGCAGCGCTTCGGTCGGGTCTTTTGCTTCACGAACCGCCGCGAACCAGTCGGGCGGCTCGGACTCGGTCGGTTCGGACTCGGCGACGTCGGGCGCCTCGGGAGGGAGGTCGGACGTCGCCTCGTCCACGGGCGGGGGTGGAGTGCTGGACGCTCCGCCCGTCTCGCCCGAACGTCTCCGCGAAGGACGCGCGGGCGCAGCCGGCTGCTCGTCTGGCGCGTCGGCCAGGTCGGGGTGGACGGACTTGTCCCAATCGCCGGGCATTACTTCTTCGCCGCCGCCTTGCGCTGCGTCGCGTACGCCGCCGCTACGGCCTGTTTGACCGGTCTGCCACTCTTGACCATCTCGCGGATGTTGGCCTTGAAGGCCGCCTTACTGGCCGATTTCTTGAGCGGCATCTCTCGATCAACCCCTCCGAATCACGCCCACCGTGTTGGGCGCGTTGAACTGCGGCAACGTGTTCTGGATCTGCTTCAGCGAGTCTTGCGGATCGAGACCGTACTTTTCCTGCATCGACTGCAGGATCAAGTTTTGCGTGGTAGGCGTCGACCTGAGAAAACTCGCCGAGTCGATCTTGTTCGGCGTCGGCGTCGCGTCCAGCCACGACTGCGCGGTCGTCTGGTTCGCCTGCGGCGACTTGATGTCGTCGATCAACTGCTGCAGGTAGCCCATCCCGCCCTGGGTATTGCCGCCGGCAGTGCCCACGCCGGCCACTGTATTCGGGGCGCTGAAGCCGGCGGTCGGCAGGCCCTGCAGCACGCGCCCCGCCTGGCCGATGACCTGCGCCTGGCGGAAGGGATTGGCCTGGAGCGCGGCCGCGGCGTTGATTGCGCCCATCTGCTGCGCGTAGGCCTGCTGCTGCGCCGCCAGCGTGGTCTGGCCAGGTACGGGCGCCTGGCCCGCATTGCCGTACAGCCCGGCGTACTGCGCTTGCGCGGCCAGCGTCTCCTGTCCGGGGCCTGTGCCCTGCACCAGGCCATTCGGCGTGACGTAGTAGCCCGTCAGGCCCGCGTTCTGAGCCGCGATGTTCTGCGCCTGCAGCAGACCCGCCTGCGTGGGCGTGCCCTGATACATGCCCGTCAGACCGGCCTGACTGATCTGTAGGTTCTCGTTGAAGCGGCGAACGTCGTCCTGGAACTTCTGGGTGTCCAGCCCGAAGTTGGCGTTGAACTCGCGGATCGCCTCGGCAATCGCATCTTTGTTGCCGCTGGCCTGCGCGCCCAGAAGCTGCTGAATGCCGGCGATCAGCTTCTGGGTATCCGCATTGGTGCCAGTCGTCGCTGCGACGGGCGCGGTGGCCGTTCCGGGCGCGCCGCTCATGATCGGCTGGACAGCCTGACCGGTGGTGTTGCCGTACGTCACCAGGATGCTGGTGCTGTCGGTCGGTCCGCTGTACCCGACGTTCTGGAGCTCCTGCTGCATCTGCTGGAGCGTCCGCGGCCCGTTGACGGTGTTGTACGAACCCGGCGCGACCGCTCCGCTGGGGGCACCACCGGTCGCGCCGGCCGGCGCGCCACCACCGCCACCCCCACCCCCGCTGGAGACGGGCACGTTATTGCCCTGCTGCTGGTCGGCCGGTCCGCTCGAGGGAAGCTCCTCGTGCCACTTGTTTCCGACGTAACGTCCCATCAGGTACTACTCGCCAGCGCCACGGGCGCGTTCGGCGCGATGAAAGAAGCACCTGGCGCTGCGTTCCACGGATAGATCCCTCCTGTATACGCCGTCGCGGCACCGTAATTAGCACCCGGCACCGCGGCGAGCGGCGCAACCATTCCCGCGGCCTGAGCCGGCGGGATCGCCGGCACGGCAGGCACCACTGGCCGAGCCACCGCCGTTTGCGGAGCGACGGTGGCGGCCTGCTGCTGGCTCGCACTGGCGGCCTGCGTCGCGGCGACAATGGGATGCTGGGTGTTGGTGAGCTGCTGGTACTTGTCCAGCATTTGCCTGAGCGTGCCGATCGCCGCCTGTGTCGTCGGGTCGGCGTTATCACTCTTGGGGTCGGCCATCTGGACCATGCGCGCGGCCGAGTCGAGCGTTGCCTGACCGCCCATCAGGTCAGCCGTCCAGCCCGACAGGCCCTGCACCAGGTTGGCTCCGACGTCGCTCGGATACGACGTGATGTTCTTGTTTTGCAGCGTCTGGCCGAGGATGCTCTGCAGCGTTCCCGTCGCGGCTTGCGCTCGCTGCTGCAGCAGGTTGCCGGCCGTCTGCGCGTTCGCGCGCGTGTTGGCCAGGACATCGCCCGCCGCGGTCGTCACGTTCTGCTGCGTGTTGATGTCGTTGGTCATCCGCGCGTTGGCGGCGTTGATCAACTGGATCGCTTCATCCTGCGAGATGTCGCCCGCGACTACCGTGCCGGTCAGCGACGTGGCCAGCTGCTTGAGCGCATCCGACGCGGTGATGCGGCCCTCGTTCGGAACCCACTTGAGCTTGCTCGGGTTGTCCGGATCCGGGATCGCGATCAGCCTGGCGTTGGCGTTCGGCGCCGGTACCTGCACCGCCGGCGGCTGGTAGTTGGTGTTGGGGTGCGACGCGATCAGGTTGCCCTGGTCGTCGTACCACTCGAGGTTCTTGAGGGTCGTACTGTTGTTGGCCGTCGCCGCTTTGGACACCCCGGGCGGCAGCTTGTACGTGCCGCTGTCGGCGTCGTACAGGTAGGTGATCCCGTTCGACGTGAGCGTCTTGGGCGGTCCATTCGGCCCGACCGCCACGAGCGCTTTGCTGGCGTCCGTCTCGTTTGGATCGAAGCGGTACATCGACCCGTCTGGATACGTGACGATCTGGAACGGCGAATCCTTGGTGACGTCGGTCAGCTTGACCAGTTGCTTCTTGGGGTCCGGCTCGTCCTTGTTGAACGAATAAATCGCCGTCGGGGTGGTGACGATCTGGCGCCCGTCGGCGGTCGTCGAGACCGCGTGGAGCTCGTTGTTGACCGGGTCCCATTGCCCGACCACCCCGCTACTGGCATCACCAGGTGAGCGATAGACAGGGTTCCACTTCGACGGGTCGGACGCTTTGTTGCCCGCCGCGGACTGGACGCTGGCGCCAATCTTGTTGTTGACCGGGTCCCACAGACCGATGATCCGCTTGCCGCTCGGATCGTTCGGATCGGCGATCGGCGTCCACTGCGACGGGTCGGTTGTCAGGTCGCCTTCGACCTTGAATGGCTGCGTACCCGGTGGCGCCTTCGGATCGCGCAGATAGACCGCCGGCGTGTTGGAGCCCGCGGGTATCGGGTTACCCTTCGCGTCCAGACGCTCGAGCCCCGCGGCCGGCGTGCTCGTCGTCGCCGGTTTCCCCTGCGGGCCCTGGATGACGTCGAAGCCGACGCCGCCCTTGGTGTTGGGGTTGTTGCCGACCTCTTTGACGATCAGCGAGTCGGGCTCGCCGCCGGGCCCCTGGATCGACAGGATGATGCCGGCCTGCTGATCGATCTGCGACGGCTCGCCGGCCAGGCCTGCTTTGGGATTGGCGACCTTGACGACGTACGGCGCCTCGCCGACAACCTTGTAGCCGGGCCGCAGCGCGTCGACGGCCTGCTGTTTGGAGTTGTACGGCATCAGGCTGCGGGCTCCCCTGCGACGGTGTACGGCGTCGGGACGGTCTTGCGCACCGCGCGTTGCTTGATGTCGGCGTCGCCCAGCGAGCGAACGAACAGCACGTCGCTATTCTGCGATGCGTTGCTGATCGCCTTCGAGAGCAGCTGGTTTTTCACACTGATGTCACCGTTCTTATACAGCGTCGAATCCATCACCGCCGCGACCTGCTGGCGGATCTGCTCGCCTCGAGCGCGCTGGACCTGGTCCTGCTCTTCGGGGGTCAGGTCAATGGCCCAGCCATTGCCGACATTGACCGACTTGGCCGGCGGCGGAATCCGGACGTCGTTGGCGCGCAGCGCCTGCAGCGTCGGCTCGTCGCGCAGGATGTCCGCCCGCAGCGGCAGCGCAAACGCCGCGGCGCCCGAGATGCCCTGCGTCCGCGGCTCGCCGATCGCCGTGAGCGACTCGGGCACATTCCCGCTCACACCTGGATAGTTGGCCTCCATCGCCTCGACCAGTCCCATCAGACCGTCGTGCGGGTTACGGCTCGCCACGCCGTACGCGCGCTGAATCTGACGCCCCATCGCCGAGTACGGACCGTAGCTGCTGACCAGGCTCTCGAGGAACTTGTTTGCATACCGGGACGGGTCGTGCAGCACGTTGACCGTGTCCGACAGGCCCTGCAGGAAGGTGTTGTCGAGGACGTACTGCCCGATGCTGGTCGCCGCCCGAGCCACCTCGTCCTTGTCCAGCAGACTGTGCCCGCGCTTGGCAGCGTCGGTCAGGATCGCCGCCATCGCCAGCGGCGCGCCCGCGGCGCCGAAGTTCTGCATCGGGATGTAGTACGTGTTGCCGCTGACCGGATCTTCAGCCACCATCGACCACTCGCGCCAACCCTGCGGGTAGGTGCTGGCCTCATTCGGGTCGTACGCGCCCGTCAGCATGCTCTTGCCACCGGTGAACGTGCCGGCGCCCAGCCCGATACCGAGACCCACGATCGCCGTGCCGATGGCCGTCCTGGCGATCCGCTGCTCGGCCAGCAGCGTGGCCCGGTCGAGCTGCGCCGTGGTCGCCTTGCCGGTCGCCTCGAGCGCGCCGCGCGCGCGGACCGCTTCGATCGAGCCGGCCACGCCGAACGGCGACAGGCCCATGCCCTGGGCGGTGATGTTGGCCGGCGTCTTGATGAACGGCAGGGGTTGGGAGACGACCCCGCGCGCGGCGCCCCGCGGCGCCGGAATCCAGTCACGGTGCTCCTGGAAGACCATCCGCAGCATGGCGTCGTGGGCTTCCTTGTACAGGTCGGGGTAGTCCTCGAGATTCTTGATGATGTTCGCCCTGCGCCCGGCGAGCTGCTCGCCGCGGAATCCCTCGCGGTAGGCGTACCTGGTCGCGACCCGCGCGGCCTGCATCGCGAACGCGCCACCCCTGAACAACTGGTCCTCGGCTTGCAGCGCCCGCAGCGGACCTTCCAACGCGGCGTCGACCTTGCCCGAGCCGGAAGCGAAGCCTGGGCGGATGTTCTCGAGTTTGACCGCATCCGCGGGCGTGATCCCCGTCTGCAGGATCTTCACCGCGTCCGGCATCGACGCCAGGAAGCCCGGTCCGTACGCCTCGAGCATCGGTCCGAGCTCGGCCATGTAGGCAACCCGCCGCCCGCCGGTCGCCCTGGCGCGGGCCCAGTCGATCGGCACGACCGCGGCGTGCGTGGCCACCTCGAGCGGCACCTGGGTCACGTTGCCGACCATGTTGGCCATGTGGGTGATCGTCGACGACAGCAGTCCAGCGATACGCAGCGTCTGCGCCCTGGCCCACCAGCCGGGTGTCATCAGCCCCTTGACGAACTTGCCGGCGGCCAGCGGGTCGTTCGAGTTGACCGCCTCGACATAGGCAGCCAGGAGCTCGCGCGACGGTCTGGCGCCGCCGACCGCCTCGAGCAGGGTGGTCGCCTTCTGGGTCTGGAGGCTCTGCCGCTTCGACTCGAGATTCCACGCCCGCTTCGCGTCAGCTTCCGCGGACTTCGCGGCCAGGTCCGCGGCCTTGCGGTACTGCTCGATGTACAACCCGCCGCGGAAGGCGTTACGTTTCGCCACGGCATTCTCGTTGGCCTTCGAGTCCCAGAACGCCATCGTCTCCCAGGTGTCTTTGCGCTTGGCGAAGTTGTCGCGTTCGGCTTTCAGCTCGGCCTGCAGCGCCGAAAGGAGCTCTTGCGGCGGCTCGCGGACAGCCGCTTTCCGCCTCGCGGCGGCAGCATCGCGCTGGGCTTTCAGCGCGTTGTAGTCGTCCGCTTTCTCGTGCAGCGACATGGCCTGGTAGCGATCGAGCTGGTCGTACGCCTCGGCGATCTGGTCGATGATGCTGTTGGAAACCTTGACCCTGGGCGGCGGCGTGCCGGGCATGCCGACCTGCTCACCCGGTCCGACAGGACCACGACGCTCCGGTGGAATGTTCTCGTAGCCACGTTCGCGTGCAGCAATCTGCTCCTCTTCAGTCGATGGCACTGGGGTGACATCACCGCGCCGCAAGCGCTTGACGACCGCCTGCTTCTCGGCATCGAGCTCCTTGGCCTGCTCGAGCTGCTGCGTGGCCCGCTTGACGGCGGCCCGCGCCTGCGACGCCAACCTGGTCGCGGCGATGCGATCGTTGCTGGCGGTAATGCCGCGCGCCAGCGTCGCGTCCAGCCGATTTTTCAGCGCATTCAGCGTGCGACCCGCGGTCGTCCGTCCACCCCTGGCAACCGCCAGCAGCCGGGTGTTATTGACCAGCTCGTTGAGCCCGTACGCGACTTGCTCGGGCGACAGCGCATCGACACCGCCACGCGCGGCGATGTCCTTGGCCATCTGCTCCGAGCGCGCTTGCGCGTCGATCGCCGCGGCCTGCAACGCGACCATCTCTTCGGTGCTGAAGCCCTTGCCGACCGGTGTTTTGAGCCACTGCTCGCGCGTCATGCCGACCTTCGTCGCCAGGTCGGTGACCAGCGAGTCGTGGCTGATCCGCCCCTGACGATAGGCGTCGAAGAGCTCGGGGTTGTCTTCCGCGGCGCGCTGGATCTGGGCGCGGACCTCGGGCATGTCGCCCTTGAGCATCGCGTCGAGGTTCGGCATACGCGCGACGGTTTCGCTGCTCGGCTCGCCGACGCGGGCGGCCTCCACGTCGCTGATGCCGCGACCGGTGACGCCGCCCCTGGTGCCGACGACCTCACCTGGTGCCTCGCGCAGACCGTCACCGGTGAGCGGGTCGGCGTACGACTTCCTGCCGTTCTGGGTGACGATGTCTTCCGCCAGCGAGCCGGGCCCTGACGACGCCTGCTCGGTCGCGTACGGTCCGTGCGGCGCCTCTTCCTCCCCACCCGCGAACGGCAGGTCAGCCGGCGTCTGCGTCCGAGTCGTGAACCGCTGGCCTGGCGCCGCGTTGCCGAGTTGATCTGCGGCGGCCTGGATGTCGCGCTGCTCGGCGGCAAGCGTGTTGCGCTCCGCCCTGAGCTCCGTCGGCGTCGGCTCGCGGCCCGCGTTCGGCGTGCGGAATCCACCCTCCGCCAGTCGCTTGACCTCGTCGGAGCCCGTGTTCAGCCCGACCTTCTCCCACCACAGCGGCTCGTACGGACTCGCGCCGTGACTGCTGGCGACCTGCGCCAGCTCGTCGTTGGTCCAGCCAGCCGCCCACGGCGGCCGCTCCGGTTTGGCATTCGGATTGCGTAACTGCTCGTCGATCGACGCGAGTCGGTCCTGATTCTGCTGGTAGCGCTGGTCCAACTGGTCGTAGTGCGCCGCGAGCTGCTCGTCGGTCATCGGCGTCTCGCCAGCAGCGGCTTCCCGCAGCAGGTGCGGGTTGCTGTGCACCTCGCTCAGGCTCTGGGGTGGCGCGCCGGCTGGCTCCCGACCGACGGGACCAGGCCGCTCCGGTGGCAACTGCTCGCCCGGCACGATCGGCACCTCGCCGCGTTCGCTGCGCGCCAACTCGGCAACGTCGGCCATGCGCGGTGCGCGGAAGCCCCCCTCGAGCGCGCGCGGGACGAGTCGGCCAGCGGCCAGGCCGGCACCGGCGCCCAGCGCGATGTTGCGCAGGCGCTCTTCGGGCGTGGCGTTCTCGGGTGTCGCGACGTTGCCGGCCACGCCGCCCGCGACGGCGCCGCCTACGTTGAGGTGGAGGCCGAGGGTGGATTCTGCGCGTTGTCGGGCGCCACGAAGCCCTCCCCCGGTGGCAGCGGCGGCTCCTGCTTCCGCGGCCGGAGCGGCGTCGCGGAAGACGGCTTGCGCGAGTTGCTGCCGACGAACGCCGTCCCCTGCTTGTAGACCCAGTGGTCCGGCGGCGCCGGCTTGACTCCCAGCGCGTCCAGCTCCGCGCGCTCCTGGTCCTCCGGACTCAACGGCATGTGTCGCTCCTCTGTAGTCTGTAAGTGTACCCGATATCCCTTCTGCGTTCAGGATTTGTTGCACTTGACGAACGAGCGCGACCGCCTTGCCCTCCATCAATGGCACGCGCACGCCCATGCCGGCCGTCTCCCTGAGGACCGGTAGCCCTTGCGCGCGCAGCGCATCCGAGAGGCGCGCCTGGTCCGCGCGAGATCCTAGGTCAACCGCGATGCCGCCCGCGCTTTTCGCGGTCGGGTCGGCGTGGTTGAAGCGGTCAGCACCGAGCCGCTGGCCGATCAGGTGCGCGGCGTCGTCGCCCACGCCGGCCACCGTGACGTAGGCGTGCCCGGCCGTCTGCTGAACGTCATGCTCGAGCGCGAGCCACGGGATCTTGCCCGTCGACGGGTCGACCTGGAGCTCTCCTGGTACGCGAATGACCGGCTGATCGGCGAGTGCCAGGTCGCGCAGCGCAGTCGCCGGCTCGGCCCCGACTGGACGGCGGATGCCCGTCTTCGGCCCGCTGACCGTGCCGTACTCGAAACCGCTCGGGTCCAGGATGGTGCGCTTCTGCAGCGCGGACTGGATCGACGGGTGGTAGAGCGCGATGTCGCCCAGCGCCGTCGCGCTCGCCGGTGGCGGAGCGTTGTAGCTGCCGTTCTGACGGATGCGGTCGCGTACGTCGTTGATCTTGTTCGACCACGAAGTAGGCGGACCCATCCGTGGACCTCTGACTTCGTCAAGACCACCCGTCGCCAGCGTCTGCGGGTTGAGCAAGCCCGCTTGCTGCCCCTGCTTGATCGCGTCCGAGAGCCCGATGCGATCGTTGCGGAGCTCGGGCCCGATAATCGGATCGGTCCACAGCGTGCGGAACGTCGTCCACCCCGCGGCCTGCGCCTGGTCAGGCGGCAGGTTCATCTCGCGCGCCACCCAATTTGTCAGCGCGTGCATGGTGCGGTACGCCTGGTCATTCTGCGACACGTCCGGCAGCGGCTTACCGCCCTGCACGTCTGGCCTGGCGCCGAACAGCCGGCCCTGATGGACGTCCTGCGTTGAGTACGGCGCGTACGACTCGCTCAGCGCGTGCAGGAAATCCTGGGTGTAGCTGCTGAGTTTGGCCCCTGACGGGACCGGCACCTCGCCCGTGCGATAGCCGCGCATGACCTTCGCCAGCATGTCGTCGTCGATGTACGCCGAGTCAGCGCGGACCAGCGCTTGTACGTCCTTGAACGCCGTCGTCGCCTTGACCTGCGGCAAGTCCAGGTTCTCCAAGCCGACCAGGTCGGGCTTGGCCTGACGCATGGCGTCGAAGACCGACAGCATGGCGTGGTAGTTGGGCTGCACCCCTGCGTTGCCGCCGGTCGCTCCCATCAGCACCGCCGCCTCGCGCGGGTTGATGTCCTGACCGGTGTCCTGGCGGACCTGCTGCACGATCTGCTGATACCAGCGCGCCGCGGGCAGACCAGCTTCGGTCGCGTCGCGGACCTCCTGCAGACCACGCGAGCGCGAGCCGGCCATGCCCGGCAGTGACGCGACGTCGGCGCCGCTGATCGTTGGCCGCGGCGTGCCCTGCTGGCGTGCCTGGTCCTGCAGGAACGTCTCGGTCGTGTGCTCGGGCGTGCCTGGCTCATAGCCCGGTCGCGGCACGGCTTGACCGTGCAGCACATCCTGCTGCGCCGGCAAACGCACGCCCCCCGCCTCCGAGCCGAGGAACTCCGCTACCCGCGGACGAAGCTCTGCGGCGCGATCGATCAGGGTCTGCCCGATGCGCCGCACGACGGGCGCTGCCGCGGCACTGCCCACGTCCGCCGCCGCGCCGAAGCCGGCCCCTTGCCAGAGCGCGGTAAACACCGATTCAGGCGTCGCGTCCGGCTTCTCGGCCTCCAACAGCGCGTTCTGAACGCCGCCGATGATGGCCCCGGACGCCAGCTTGTCGGCGACCGTCGACGCGAACTCCACCGCCCGCGGAGCCAGACGACCCGTCAGCACGCCGCCAACTCGCTCGGCAGTCGCCGCCCCCGCGGCTCGCCCGAGCCCCATCGACGGGCCAAACGTGGCGATCATCAGTGGGTCCGTGAGCTGCTGGGCGATGCTCGTCGTCAGACCGCCCAGAACCAGCACGTCGCGGGCCGGGTTGTTCTGCTCGAGCCACTGGTTCTTGACGTTCTGCGCGTCCTGGTACTGCTGCAGGCTGATGCCCATCGGCGGGTTGGCGCCGATGATCTGGTTCCAGGCGTTGGATGCGACGTCGCCGACCGTAATCGGCTCGTTGCCGCGCCGGTTCATCGCCTCCGCCGCGGCCTGGACGTCGCGCTGGTACTGCTCGTCGGCGGCCTGACGCTCCTGCGGCGTTCGGTTCAGCCCGTAGGCGTTGGACACCGCGCCGCCCAGGTCGGTTACGACGCCGCGCGCACCCGCCCCGATATCGCTGGCCACGCCACCCAGCACCGGCGTTGCCGCCTGGACTGCTGCCGCGCCGGGCTGCAGGCGGTTGATGTCCTGCGCGGTCTGACCGACTTGCTGCGCCGCTCCACCGAGCGCTGGCGTAATGGCCCGCACCGCTTCCGTACCGGGCTGGATGCGGTTGATGTCCTGCGCTGCGCCCAGGACACCCTGCGCCGCGCTGCCCAAGTCCGACGCCACCTGGCCCACTCGAGTGGTAACGGCCTCTGCCGCGCCGCCCAGCACGTCCTGCGCGGTCTGGATCGGCGTCGGCCCCTGGTCGGCGACGACGTTGCCACTGGCGTCCTGCATGCCGCCCATGACCAGCGGCGCCCTGGCCTGGGGTCGACCGCCGAGGTTGATCGGCTCGTCGCTGGCGGTCACCGAGCCCTTGGCAGGGACATTGGGGTTGTTGGAGAACAGCGCGCCCTGCGCGGTGCCCATCAGGTTTTCCATCTGGGCCGGCGTCATCCACTCCGCGCCGCCCTTCAGATCCAGCCCCGAACGTCCAACGTGAAACGCGCCGGACTCCGCGTTGTAGCCGTCGGCGTAGAAGTAGTGGCCCGGCGTACTGATGGTGACCGGGTTGCCGGTCGCCGCTTCCTTGGCATACGCCGACCAGTCGCGGCCGACGATCTTGGTGTCGATGCCGAGGTTGGTCATCAGCTTCTGCTCGCTGGCGATGCCGGCCATGCCGCCCTGCGACGTCCAGCCAACGTCCTTGGCCAGGTCGGTCGCCTCGCGCAGCGTCGGATTGCGCCCGAACCGCTCCGCGAACCTGACCGCGGCCGCGGGCCCGCAGGCTGCGTAGGCCTCCGCGCTGGTCAGCTGGCTGTCGCCGAACTGCGAGACATCTTGATAGCCCAGGTCACTGGCGGGTCGCGTGCTGCGCTGCTGCGCGCTCGAGAGGATCGTCTTGACGTAGTTCTGCGTTTCGGCAAACGGTGGTACGCCGCCGTACTGGTCAACGGCTCCGCCGCCCGCGTTGTAGGCCGCAAGCACCTTCGAGTAGTCGCCGTTGTACTTCTTCAGGTTCTGTGCATCGAGCCGCGCCGCGGCATCCAGACTGGCGTACGGATCGGTCGGATCGACACCCACGCCCTGCGCGGTGGTGGGCATGAACTGGGCGACACCGAGCGCACCCGCGGGTGACTTGGCCGTAGGGTCGAAGCCGGATTCTTGCTGGATCTGGGCAACGAAAATCTGCGGATCGATGCCCGCGCGCTGAGCCGCGGCCCTGGCGTAGTCCTGTAGCGACATCGACCGGTCTGGTGGTGCCGCGGCCGCGCTGGTATCGACAGGTGCGCCACCGCTGATCGACGGCTGCCCGCCGCCAAGCGTCTGGATCGTCGGCTGCACCGCCGTCGCCAGTGACTGCAGTCCGCTCTGTGCGCCACCGGTCAGGGTGTTGACGTGGTCCAGCAGCGCGCTCTGCACCTGGTCGCGCTGCGCGCCGAGCTCAGTCAGCGCGCCGCCGACAGCCTGCTGCCCCTGGCCCAGGACCTGCAGCGCGTTCTGCTGCGCGCCCTGTGTCAGGCCGTTGACGTGTTGCAGCAGCGTGCTCTGCACCTGGTCGGGCGACGGCACCTGGATCTGTGGCGGCGCCTGCGCCAGTCCAGCAGCGGCCTGCACCGGCTGCACGACCTGCTGGCCGACCTGCTGCGCCTGACCGAGCAGGCTCTGGACGTGCTGGTGAAGCTGGTCCTGGATCGAGTCGCGCAGGTCGTCGAGGAGGATCGTGCCCGGCATGGCTACGGACCCGAAGGCGGCAGCGGCAGACCGTTAGGTCCGAGGATGACGGGGACTGGTGGCGGAGCGACCGGTGCGACCGGTAACGCTGCTGGCGGTGGGAGCACTGGAGTTGGGGCTGGGGCAGGTGGTGGGGCTGGCGCCAGCGCTGCTGACGCGTTCGCCGCGAACGCCTGCATGCCGGCACCGGGTGGCGGGGGTGGTGCGACGCCTGGGGCGGTGCTCGGTGGCTGCACGCCGATGCGCTTGGCGACGTCCAGGAACTGTTGCGGGTCGCGCCGCGCTTCCGCCTGCAGCCACTGCCGATCGTTCGCCATGTACTTCGAGCGGTACAGGTCGTCGAGTTGCGCGTTGCTGACCTGCGCCATGTCGGGATGGTTCTTGTTGTCGCCGAAGACGCCCTGCGCGATCTCCGGCGCGTCGCGCTGAATCTCGTTGGTGATCTCCGACTGGAGACGCACGATCTCGTTCTGGCGCGTGCCCGGCGTGGTGTAGGCCACGGCTCAGGCTATTTGCCCTTGTCCTTCACCCCGCGGCTCTTGTCGAGAGCGATGTCGCGCTTCGAGCCCGGCTTGATGCCTGCCTTCTTGTCGGCGCGCGCGTCGCTCGACGGCGTGTACTTCACGGTCCTGGTTACGCGAGCCATGACTAGCCACCTCCTGGTGCAGCCGCGCCCTGCGGCCCGAACGGCACGCCACCGGGTGGCAGTGTGCCGCCTGGCTGCTGCGCGCCACCAATGACCTGCCCGTACGCCGGCGGACCCACCCCGGCTCCGTTTGGCGCGGCCGCCAGCGCGCCAAGATCCGGCACGCCGCCAGCACCGGGCCCACCACCTTCGAACACGCCTGGCTGAGGTTGCTGCCCCGGCGGACCACCGGGCGGCAGACCCGCCTGGAGCTGGCCGCTCAGTGCGAGCTGCTCCGCGTCCTGCGCCTTCTGCAGCATGTCGCCGCGGCCGGCTTCCATGAACACCTCGGCGTCCAGCCACTTCTGGTACGCCGGGCTGGCGCGGATGCGGTCGCGCGCGATGCTGCGCCGAATCTCGTCGGGGTTGTCGCCCAGGTAGGTGACCGCTTCGTCCTTGCCGAACGTACCCGCGGCGAGCCGCTCGTGCGCGTAGCGGGCCATGATCATCTCGTCGGTCGGAAGTTGCGCCTGAACTTCCCACTTGATGCGCATGGGTCGCTCGAGGTCCTTGGGCCCGAAGCCGATGAACTCGGCGACCTGCGTTCCCGAGCCGACATCGACGCCGCCCGAGAACACCCAGACTTTCTCACCCGCGCGTTCGCGGATCAGCGTCCACAACTTCTCGGTCTGACCCTTGAGCAGGCTCTCGATGCCGTGGCGGACGGGCCCGACGCGGGTCCTCGAGTAGCTGAGCACCTGACTGATAGCGAAACCGGCGCCCTCCATACCGCTCAGGGTGGTCACCCTGGGCGACTCGAGGTCGCGGATCGCGCCATCGATCAACGCCATGTGTTTTTCCAGGGTCGCCGCGTCGGGGTACTGGATGCGCTGCAGCTGGCGACCGGGCGGCAGGTTCAGGATCTCGCCCGGATGCACCGTCGGGTCGGTTTCCTTCGGCTTGCCGTCGTCGCCGATGATCATCGCCGCGGGCGTGTCGCCGTAGGTCACCAGCGGCGACAGCAGGTCCCTTGCCACGTATTGCGCGTGCATGGCGCGCAGGTACGCGCGGTACTGCACCAGCCACAGTTTGGTGCGGCCGATGCCCCAGCCGATTTTGCGGTTGCGCCACCAGTTCATGGTCAAGCCTGGCGCGTAGTCGTAGGGCACGCCGAACGGGTACTTGTGGCGGAATTGCTTGACGATGTACCCCGTCGGGTCGCCCTTCATGTTCTGGCCACAGATGGCGTACGAGACCCAGGTGTCGTCCCAGTGCTCCAGGAAGGTCACCGAGCTCAGCATGTTGCGCGACGCCTCGATCAGGTTCTGCGACTGGCCGAGCTCTTCGGGCACGATGTTGCCCTGTGAGTCATAGCCCAGGCGGTAGCGGCGGAACGCCGATCGCATCGGCATCTGGCTGACCTCGAGCACCTCGCACAGGTAGCCGTTGCTCCACTGCGGGTACACCTTGCGCGGATCGACATACGACCACACGAACGGCGGCCCCGCGCGCTTCTTGGCCTCTTCGGTGAGCTTGTCGTACGCGGTGTAGTCCGCGGTCGTCGACGACGCGCTCTTGGCCGGGTCGGGAATGCCGTAGCGCTCCGACCACAGGTCGCTGGCCCACAGGATTTTGGCCCAGCCGCCGCCGTCGTTCAGCGTCGCGTCGGTGACCTGGGTCATGGTGTCGGAGCCCGGCTCGCGCGTGCCGCACTCCCACAGCGTCTCTTCGGTGAAGTGCTCGAGCTTGCTGGCCACGGTCTGCGCGGTGTCGCCTTCGCCGCCGACGATGGCTAACTTGGGGCGCTCGAGCGTCAGGATGGCGGTCTGCTGGAACGCCTCTTCCGTAATGTCCGGGTCGCGCGGGTCGACGTGGACGAGGACGTAGTCCTTGTCGGCCTCGCTGAGCGCGGGTCGGCGCATCTCGCGCTGCTCGCGGACCAGGTCGATGTCGTTGTCCTGCTGGAGGTATAGATCGCCGAGCTCGGTCTGTAGCGACGTGAGGTATTCGCTGTCGGGAGCCTTCAGCTCCTTCTTCGAGCGGTCGATGGCCACGACGCTGCGAGTGTAACGCTCAGTGTTTCACGGGGATGTTTCACGCCGGCGGCTCATTTAGAATGGCGTCTCCGGCAGTGGCGGCCAGCCTGCACAATCGCCGTGCAGGGTCGGAACAGGCGGGAAGAAGTTGGAGCAATCCAGACCGGCGATGCCTGCGGCCTACTGACGGAGCGGCCGCCACATCATCGCCTGCCGGCCGCGAAGCGGTACGCGCTGCGCCCGTGGGGTGCGGACTCGAGCCCTTCGCCGAGGTGCGCCAGTGCGAGCGCGATGACCGTGTCGTCGTGCAATCCCGACGGTGCGGAGTAGCGCACCATACCCGTCACGGTCACGCTGCTCTCAAAGGCCAGCAGCTCGGCGGTCTGCACCTGGTCGTCCAGCAGCGTCAATTGCCCCTGCTCGATGGCCAATGCCAGGCTCTGAATGACCGCGGCCTTCGACGCATTCGTCGCGGTCCACGCGTAGATCGGCAGCGCCGCGCGCGGTCTGCCCACCAGGCGCCCGTAGCCGGTCTGCAAGCGCTCGACGAGCGGTCCGCCCATCGAGTTGGACTCGGCCACGATCTGCAGCGGGTGGTACAGCTCGGCCCAGCGGTGCAGCCGTTCGGACTGGTACTCGAAGTCGATGTTCGAAAAGCGGTCCAGCGCGACCTGCTCGCCGACGCTGACGTCGATGACGCTGATGGCCGTGAAGTCGTTGCTGCGACCCCAGTCAACGCCGAAGACGTACTGATGCCCGCGCTGGGGTGGTGTTGGCTGCAACCGAGCGACGGCCTGCACGCCGCGGAAGACGCCGTCGCCCTCGAGCTGGACGAACTGGGCCAGGTACTCCTGGGCAAAGGCCCGCTCCGGTAGCTCGTGCCGTGCGGCTTCGATCTCCTCCGCGCCGATGTAGGGATTGACGCTGGTCGGCATCTGCCACGATCGCCACGCCGGCTCGAGTGGGTCCTGGCCGAACTGGTAGACCTGGTGGAAATCGTTGAGTCCGCGGGGTGTCGACAGGAACCACGCGTCGCCGGCGAAATCCGCGAGGGTCGGGCGGATGGCGAGCTGCCAGATGTCCAGCAGGTTCGACACCATCGCGGCTTCGTCGACCACCACGCGCGCATACTTCCGACCGCGGGCCGGGTTCGGGTCGTCCAGCGACCAGAGCTCGATCACACCCCGCGTCGCGAGCTCGAGTCGGTGGTCCTGCTCGGACTTGCTGCGCGTGATCGGTTCGACCGTGGTGCGCAGCTCGCGCCAGAACTCGCCGAGCAGTTTGTAGCTGGGGGCGAAGTAGCCGGCTGGCCGACCCGCGAGCGCCGCCACAATCAACTGGTGCTGGCCGAGCGTGGACTTGCCCGAGCGACGGCCGCACGCGAGCACCGAAAAGCGCGCTCGAGCATCCATCACGTCGCGCTGCCAGTCGAGTGGCCGCGGCAGGGTGATGGTGACGTTAGTCGGCGTGGCCGTTGCCACGCTCATCCGCCAGTCGCATCAGGGGTGTCGCGACGTCGGCGTATTCGACGCGGATCGTCGTGTCGCCGCTGGTCTCGAGCTTCTCGGGCAGTTTGTAGCCGGTGCGGTCCAGCAGATCGCGAATGGCCGACAGTCGGACCGAGTCGGAATCGGCTTTGTGGATGAGCTCCGCGAGCCCCGAGATGGCCGGGTGGACCATCGCACGCAAGCGTTCCTCCGCGGTCTTGATGTTCTGTGGCGCCATCCCGCCGTGCATGCGGCAGACGGTCTGGCCGCGCATCGGCGAGATCTTGCAGGGATAGCCGCCGCGGGTCTTCCGTCCGCAAATCCGCCTCTGCATGGGGTTTGCCTCATGCATGGGGCATCATTTCGCTAGGCGTCAGGGCGCGCAGAATCGCACGCCGGTGGGCTCGCAGACATGGCCAGCGGACACCGCAGGACCGACAGAACAGTCCCCACTTTTCACGCGTCGGTTGATGCGCTGGGACCGATCCCAAAATTGTTAAATCAGCGCCGCCGGTGGGCTGGTGAAGCCCATCCGGCGGGCCTAAAACAACGCGCCGCGACGCTGCGGGGGGGCTCGCGTCGGGTGCGTTCATGCGTGTTTCTGCTCGTCCGGCAGCGACTGGAGACGCTGATGCATGGCAGCAAATTGGGCCGCCACATCGGGCGGCGGGGCTTCGGCCGGGTCACGCCGATGGCCGAACAGATTACCCGGGGTAGCCTCGGCGTTGACTTTGTGCCTCGCCGCGGTGTGCTCGAGATACGGCCCGGTGTACGGCAAGCGGCAGATCGGACACTCTGCCCCGTCGTGGTGCAGCGTCACTGGCGAATCGGCGACGGCGCGGGGCGCAGCCCCATCAGCGCCAGTCGCCGCGGTAAGGGGGGTTTCGGGGGATCCGGGGACGGCCGGAGGCCGTCCGGATTGGATGGGGTTGGATTGGTCGCGCGCGGGAGTTGTGTGACTCCGGCGTGACTCCGGCCGGACATCCGGGTGTGACTCCGGCCGGACATCGTGCTCCGCGTCCGGCGTGACATGCCCGTTGTGTCCGGCCGGAGTCCGGCGTGACATGCGCTTCCGGTCGGCCGCCGCGGCGCGGTCGGCCAGGACCTGCGCGCGGCTGCGGTTCCACTGCAGATAGTCGTGCACGCGGAAGCCGCCTTCCACCGGCTCCCATAACTTGCGCTCCGTCAGCATGCGCACCGCGGTCGTCCAGCCGCGGATGCCCCGCACCACCGCTTGCGGGATGAAGCCGTCCGTCATGTGCGCGCTGCAGTAGCTCAAGCCGATGGCGTACAGACCGACCCCGGGCAGCGGCGTCTCGAGCACCTTCGGATTGTCGTGGAAGTGGTCGTCGAGATTCGCCCACGGCATCTCAGCGCCTCCCGTACATCAATTCGTAAAACGTGCGCCAGTCATCCGGCAGCGCCACACCGCGGGCCCGGTCGCGGCGTTCCTCCAGCCACGCCTGGGCTTCGGCCAGCGTGCGCGTAATCGGCTTTACCCGCCGATTGCAATGGGCGCACATCAGCACCAGATTGCTGAGCGTGTTGTCGCCGCCGACGCAGCGGTCTACCAGGTGGCCGGCGTCCCAGCGCCGACCGACCGGCAGCAGGCACACCTGACACAACCCCCCGTCGCGGTCATAGACCATCCTGCGCAGCGACAACCAGCCCATCATGGATGGTCCGCGAGCTAGTCCTGCTCGCCCTCGGTGGGCTGCGCCTGAGTGCCGCGCCGACGCCGACCGGCGGCTGGGAGCGTGACCGAATCAGTCGACGTGCCATTGGTTTCGGGAGCCCTGGCGATGGCCATTTCGAGCGGCGTGGCCGCGGGCGCGGCGCGCGCGATGACAACGCCGACCTGCTCGTCCAGCAGCTCGATCAGCGAGTCGACCGGGATATCGTGAAACTCGAGCAGGACCCGCACGACGGTCCGCACGTCGTCGGCGCGCGAGGGTGTGGCGCGCACGCTGGCGAGTCTGCCGCACATCGGTTGAAGCATAGGGATGACTCCTTTCGGGCGTTTAGCTGGCCCAGTAGCGACGCAGGATGCGCTCGGTGGTCGAGCGATTGCGTCGTAAACCCACTGCGCGTTCCGCATCAGTCATCAAGAACGTGGCGAGGGTGTCGCGGCTGATGGCCGACAGGTCGCACACGGACCGCACGCCATTGACGTGCTGCACCGACAGGAACGCCGCGTTGTGCGTCGTTCCGAATTTCGCCAGGTCCGGCTCGAGCTCCACCAGCAGGAAACGACCCATCAGTGTTTCCGTCCCGGACGATCTCTGCAGGTGCGCCAATGACTGGTTCCTGTGCGCTCGCCGTCGGGCTTGATGTCGAACGGACAGCGTTTTCCGTTCGCGCGCGTGATCCCCCACCAGATCGGTGCGGCACATTTACTCTGGTTGCAGCGCCGCGTGGGCGCCTCGGCGTCGCTCAGGATGCGCAGCGCGTCGTTCGGAAACACGCGCCAGGCGTACTCGCGTTCGGTCTCGCCCGGGATTGTCTGCGGCAGTGGCATGCCTACACCGCCGCCTCCTCTTTATCGAGCTGCTCCTGGCGCTCGGAGATGGCCGTGACCAGCTCGTTGCCGCGGCGTTTCAACTCGGCCCGCTCGATCGGCAGCTCGAGCTTGGGCGGGCTCAGTCCAATGTCGTCCGCGTCCACCACCAGCTCGAGCCAGCGCTGCCAGATCCGTTCGGTTGGCTCGCGCACCAGGTCGCGGTCGGACACCTCGCGCACGTCCGTCGGCACGTACGCCTCCTGCACGTCGACGACCGGCGCGCCCTCGTCCACCAGCTCGACATCCGCCAGCTGCTCGGGGAACGCCAGACGCAGGGCCTGCGCGAGCGCGCATTTGGAAAGCATCCTCCTCGGCATCTTGCGCCACATGCGGCCGACCTCGCCGTCGCCCGGATAGAACTCCGCCCAGTCGGCCGTGCCGCGGAAGGGCCGCGTCACCGGATGGTCCCAGGGGCCGACCATCTTCCACACCGTCACCTCGGCGTGCATCGGCACATCGATCTCACGCTGGCCTTCCTTCACGGTGAGCACGCCGCGGAACTCGGGCGCGTCCGCGCCGCCAAAACGCTGGGTGCGATCGGCCATCGCCGAGAACCCGTCGATCGACGTCGTAAACGTCCACTTGCCGCCGCGCGGAATCCAGAAGCACTGCCGCTTACGCGGGTCCAATCCGCGCGCTTTAGCCTGGACGCAGAAGCGCAGCAGACCCGCGTTGTCGGCATTCGCCGCCACGCCGCCTTCGCCGCGCATCTCGGCCAATTCGACGATGTTGAAGCCGGTCAGCTCGACCAGGTCCTGCACCGAGATGCTCTGCTTTTCGAGCCCAACGTCCGCCGTCAGCGGCTTGATCGCTTGTGTCATGCCACCTCCATGCATGATTGGTGATGGATCACGTCGAGCCAGCGATTGAGACGCGACCAGTTCTGGTCGGGTCCGTATTTCAGGTAGGTGCCGTCGGCCGAATCGAAAAGCGAAACCATCATCGTGACCAACCTCCGCTCACTGTTGACGCGGCCCTGGTGCGTTGGCTTGCCGTGCGAACGCGCCCAGCGTGCAGATGCATAGCCCCCATCCTCGGCGAACTTCCACTCGTCGCGGCCGCCGATGAACAGCACGTCGAAGGTGTCCGGGTTCGGAAACGCATCGTGAAAGCCGTCCTGGGCGACGAACGCCGCGCGGTAGCCGAGTTGGCGAATCGTTTCGAGGTAGGGCATCGACAGTTGCAGCGTGGCCACGGCGTCGCCGACCACGTCTGGCGCCACGGCGAACAGGCAGTTCTGGCGATAACGGCGGAGGCCAGCCAGCCACTCGAGCCAGTCGCCAGCGTTCCATTCGTCAGGCTTGGCGAAGCGTCCGTTGTCGCAGGCGAACTTCCAGAACGGGAACGCCCGCGAGTCATTGCCCATGCCCGGCTGATACATCAGGCCGAGTTCGGGCCGAGGGTTGGCCAGCAACGTCTGGGTCATCACGCCGCTCAGGTACATCACCGCGCCACAAAACCGAAGGTGCCATCGGCCTTCTTGCAGTAGGTGCCGAAGTACGGCTGACCGCAGTTCGCGTCGGCATATACGCCAATCTGCGTTTTCCAGAGCACATCCCACGCCGCACGATCGGCATACGTGGACCACTTCCAACTCCCGTCCCACGGGTTGCTGGTCTGAGCGAACAGCACGAGCGCGAGGAGCATCGTCACCAGCGTCGCCACCAGCGCCGCAGCCGCATCAGCCAGTACAGCAGCGGCCGCTTGCGCGCCTGTGGCCGCGGCGCGAAGTCCTCGTGCAGATAGAGCACCGACCGCGACAGGCGCATCAGAACAACCTCATCCAGCGCGCAACGGCCATGCACACGCACACCGTCGCCGCCAGCCAGCCCACCACCAGCAGCACGTCAGTGTCCGTCACGGCCGCCACCCGCGCCCATCGCGGCGCCAAACAGCAGTGCCACCAGCAATCCGAACAGCAGCCATATCGTCAGGATCTGCAGCGCTAACACAAGCCCCTCAACACCGGCACCCACTCGCGCGCGCGCCCCTGGTTCAGCATCCAGCGCGCCGCGTTGCGCGCCGCCACCGCGTCGAAGGGGGAGAGCCCAGCCCGTCCCTGCGGGGTCGTGCGCCACGTCGACGGCAGGAACTGGAAGAGTCCACTGGCGCCGCTCGAGCGGTTGACCGCGCCGGCGTAGCCACGCGACTCGTACGCCTGGATGCAGTCGAGCCGCGCCTCGATCGCTGCATTCAGCGGCGGCGGCAGGACCAGCGGGCGCGGCCGCTCGAGCTCGCCGACGGCGTACAAATACGACCGCGGGCTGAGTCCCGTGGCATTCGCCGCGCCGAGCAGGTCGACCTGGTCCACGCCGGCTTCATCGGCCAGCGCGACCACGTCGTCCGGGTCGGGGTCGGCCGCCGCGGCCGGTCGGGCCAGACCGAGCAGCGAGCTGAGCACCATGACGCTGGCCACCAGGTGCCGCGCCATCAGAGCGGGATGTCCTCGTCGTCGTCGTAGTTCGAGCGCGCGTTGTCGCGCAGCCCCGCGGCGAGCTCCACCTCGGCGCTCTGCTCGGCCTGACGCCAGCGCTCCTCACGCTCGTGCGGCGGGTAGTCCAGCGCGCGCCGCACCTGCGCTGAGGGCGACTGACGCAGCTCTTGGTGGACCAGCCGCCTGGCCGTCGCCAGTGCCGCGGCGATCGCCTCGTCGGTGTCGTCGCCGGCGAACACGGTCGCCTCGGCCACCTCCGACCCGTAATTGCCGTCGGAGACCTGCTTGCGGAACGTCACCCGCTGCTCACTCTCAGTCATACACCGCACACTCCCTCGCACTCCTCATCGAACATCTCGAGTTGGCCGCGGTCCTGCTCGCTACGCAGATCGACCTGAATGAGAGGGACGCCGTCGCGATGGACGAAGACCTCCTGCAGACGCGTGCGGGACCGCACGCGTCTAATCCGCTCATCGAAATCGACGGCGTCGCGCCAGGACTCCGGATCAGCGCGAATCTCGCGCCACTCGCGGTTCGTACGCAACGGGCAACCAATACAGGCTGACTTGCGCGGGATCGGGTACCCATGCTGCTGCAACCAGGCGACGCAGTCCGCGCGCGTCATGCGCCTGTCGATCAGCGGATAGACGTTCCTGATGTACTGCACGTCCGAGTCGCGTACGCGCTGCCACTCATCGAGACTGATGCCGATCAGCTGCTCGACCTGGGGCTTCGTCCCGCCGTTCAACTCGAGCACCTTCCGCCGAATCGGGCGGATTTTGTAGTTGCGCGTGCACTGGCGCTTGAGTTGCTCTAGAGCGCCGGTCGGACCGACTGAGTAAAGCGGCTGCCAGGACATCGTCTTGTTGTCGAGCGCGTCCTGCCGAAGCGTGCCCGTCCCGACGCGATAGACGGGGATACCTGCTGCTGCCGCGTGGTCCTCGAGTCGGGCGAGATGCTCGTACACCCACGCCGGCTCCCAGCCTGTATCAGCGAAGATCGCGGCATCCACGTCCAGCTCGCCCTCGCGCGCCATCAGCAGCAGCGTGCTGGACTGCACGCCGGCGCCGAGGCTGAGCACGCGCATCAGGGCCCCTTCCAGTACGCGCTCGGCTCGAGTGCCTCGAACTCGGCATCCACGCGGTCCTCGACCAGCTCGTCCAGCAGCGCCTGCAAGAGCGGCACGACCTGCTGATAGGCCGAAGCCTGCAGCGCCTCGCGGCGGCCCTCTTTCACGGCGGCGGCCCACAGCGCGCTGACCACGGCGCCGGGCACGTCGCGCAACGCTTCGGCCTCGGCCGGGTGGTAATGCAGCCAGCGGAAGTACGGGTCGCTCACGCGACCTCGGCGATTGGCTCAGGTTCGAGTGCTAAGCCGAGTCGGATTACCTCTTCACGGATCTTGAGGTGCAGTAGATAGCTGGCCTGCTCACGGACCGAGCGGTGATCGTTGAATGCGAGCGTGCGCAGCGGGTCCTCGTCCTCGCGTCGCACCTCCACCTGCATGCGCATGCTCCCCAGCATGCGTCCGCATCAATGGCCCCGGTGGGCCAAATCAGACCAAATCTAGATTTTTCCTCGGCCCCTGTTTCTATGAGGAGAATGCCAGGTCCGATCTTCGCTCGCGTCCCACGTCGAGGGTGGCCATTGGTCGGAACGCAGCCCGTAGCCCTTCATCGTGTTCCAGATCGTCCTGGGCATCGGCGCACCCACCGCATACAGCATTTCCCTGGTCACCCCATCGTCGTGCTCCAGGTGATTGTCGCGCCGCACGATGCGTTCGAGCCGCTGCAAATCGAGCGCGAAGCCACGGAACGTGCGGTGCTTGCTGTTTGACGGGCCATAGCCATCACGCTCGGGCATAGCCGAAAGGCCGTCGCGTGGCTTGAGTTGGAACCCGTGCGCCTGCGCCGCTTTGAGTTCCTGTTGATAGCCCGCAGCGACCGCCGAGAGCATGCGTATCCCCTCGGCCTGGGTCTTGATGACGTTGAAGAGCAGCTCTCTGACGGGATCGTCCTGCGGAAACATCGGCAGCTGCTTGCCATCGTCAGCCACCGGCATAGGCCCTGGCAGGACAAATGCGGAAACATTTGAAATTTGGCCTGTCGCCGGCAAGGGCACGATCGTCCACCCACGTACAACCCCCATGGCACCGATGAGTTTAGAACACATGTTCCATTCACGGCTCGCGTTTGCCCGGCGGGTGCCCACGTCGTGCCCTGGCGCGACTGCCGCATGCGCCAAGTTCCCTTCACGAATCCCTCGGTTTAGGTAAACAACACGTTAGCGCCACGTAAGCACTACCTGTCAATGAATGCGCCGGCGCTTGACAAATCCGCTCACCAGGCGGTACGACGAATAAACCTGGGCACTACGTGAACGCCACTGTGCAGTCAGCGTCGCGCGTACGATCATCTTCGGACGTGCTTGTGCCACGCCTGCGAGAACAACGCTTGCGACGGGCACTCTCGCAGGACGAGCTGGCGACCTTGAGCAAGGTCTCGCGGACGACCATCATCAAGATCGAGGCAGGCCGCAACGCCTGGCCCCAGACCGTCCGCAAGCTGGCCAAGGCGCTGCGCGTCAAGCCCGAAGATTTGCAGTAGCGGACAACTTTCCGATTTGTCCAGATTTGACCCGCCGGCAGGGGGCGAGGCACCGCACACTGGTGGGGCATGCCCGAGTCGAAACCGCGAGTGCCACCCACGCCGACGCGCGAGGAGCTCCTGGACGAGTTGGCCAAGCTGTTGGCCGACGCTGCCAGGGAACAGGTCCTGGCAGCTCGTCAGGCTGGCGTCAAGACCCCGGCGAGTTCACGAAGCGAGGGTAGGTAATCGACATATACGCGTTCGGATATGTCGGTTGCCAACGTTCGCTCGTCCCGATCGACGAACACCAGCACGTCCTTTGGAGCATCGTCTTTCGACATGGGATTCGGAAGCCGTCCCCACGGTGCCCAGTCGCTGATCCGCGGCTCATCGAGCAGACGCGCGGTGTATGAGTGGAGTCGCCACTGGCGGCCAGCGGCGAAGCCCTGGGTCTCGATCCGTACCTGAGCAAACAGCATCGAATACACGCGTCCCTGCTGCTCCGGGCGCATGTGGTCGATGACCTCGAGGGTGTTGGTCCGAAGCAGGACCTCGCATGTCCTGGCCAGCTCCTCGTCGCCGAGGCGGGCGTCCTCCTCATCAGCGACCTGGTCGCGCAGTGCAGCGATCTCGGTCTCGGTCTGAGCGATGCGGGCGATGACCGCCTTGAGCGCGCTGGCCGGCGTGTTTTCGTCAGTCAGCGAATCGCTGAGCGACATCAGCCGCTCCTGCAGAAAATCCAGGCGCTGCGCTGCTGCCGATGGAGCGTGCTCCAGAATGTGGGTACGCGCACGCGCAGCCAGGTCCTGGGCGTCGACCAGCACATTGGGGAGCTCGCGGCGCAGGACCTGCAGGACGATGCTCTCCGTGAGTATCTGGGGCGCCGGGCAGTCGAGTCCGCCGCGCCCCTTACCGCTACCCAATGCTGAGCAGGCGTACTTGCCGATGCCGTGGCTGATCATGCGCGAGCCGCATGCGACACAGTGCAGCACGCCGCTCAGGGCGTGCACGCTGCCGTTCTTCATGACGCGCGCGTTGGCCGGCTTGTCGAACTTGCGCCGCCAGCGTCGAACCTGAGCGATTGACCAGTAGGCCAACTCAGGGCAGAACTGCAGGAAGTCTTTCGGTGTGCTGGTAGCCGGATCCAACGCGAAGCGGTCCCATACGGTAGAGCGCTCCTTGAGGCCGGCGCCGAAGGTGAAGGTGCCGGTGTAGATCGTGTTCCGCAGGATGTATCTGAGCCCAAAAACGTTCCAGTGGGTGCTGGTTCCCCCGCGGCCGCGGAACCAGGGGCGGCCAGGTCCCTCGGTGTTGAGACGTCGGGCCACCTGCGCGAGCGAGTCGCACTCGTCGAATGCACGCGCGAGCGCGTCGATGACGTGCTGGTGCTCGGGGTTTTTGGCGACGTGGCTCTTACCGCGGTCGTCGGCCACGTTCCTGTAGCCGAGCGGTGTCTTCATGTAGTGCGGTTCCTGCTCCAGCTTCTTGAAGGTGCCGCTCCACAGCGTATTGCGGATGTTGCGCCAGTCGATGCCGGCGATGAAGCAGCCGAACTGGAATTGCAGCAGGTCGTCGTCGAGGCGCAGGTTGTATTCACGGTCCCAGGTCTGGAAGATGGCGTGAGCTTCGACGATGCGGCGTGCGATGGTGGCGCCATCCATCCCAAACTCGTCACGCGTGAGACGCTTGAAGTCATACGCGGCGATGCCCTGGATCTGGCCGGCTTTCAGGTCGTCGAGCATCTGCATGGCTTTCTTGCGCTTTGTCAGGTCAGCACCTGAAGTGCCCTGCTCGTCGTAGTAGCGAACCGCGTAGCCTCGCTGCTCCACGCGTGGGCCCAGGTCGTACTGCGCTTCCGATCGGTAGTTGCCGACTTGCTTGGCGGTCGAGTTGCGGACCAGCACACCGATGGTTTTCACAGCTCGACCGTCGGCCGCCGGTTGTACAGTAGGCATTGCAGGTCTATCAGTCCTTTCACACTCCTACGATCTGCCACTGCCCCGGCTGTTTTAGACTCGCAGCGCGGGGCAACCTTTTTTTACTCGGTCGTGAGCTGGACGGGATCGACAGCCAGCGCGCGCGCGAGCTTGCGGATGGTAGGCGGGTGTGGCTGGTGGTCGCCGGCTTCGATCTTGAGTAGCGTGCTTCTGCTGATGCCCGCGCGCGTGGCGAGCTCGTCCTGGGTCCAGGCCTGCCGCAGTCGGTAGCGTCGGACCTGTCGGCCGAGCGTACTCGCCGTCTCTTTGGTGTCCATCATGTGCATAGTATAGGTTGCACGCGTGTGGCGTGGCGAGTATGATCTGAGGCGTGGCTCGGACAAGCGGACCCGCCCGTAGTGTCACCTGCGAGCGGGCCCTCGAGCCAACACCTGCATCAGAGGTGAAGACTCGATGAACAGCGTACCCCTCAAGCGTTTGACCAGTTTCGAGTTCGCCGTCGGCATCGGCTATCTCGAGGTCTGGGTCAACCCCGCGACCGTGGCCTACGTCCAGCCGCGGCGCCAGTACGACTCGAAGTCGGACCGCCACTCGTTCAACGGCTCGCTGATCTACTTCCAGCAGGAAGCCGGCGTGCTCGCGGTGCGCGACGAGATTGGCTACGTGGTGGCCACGCTCCAGAGCGGCAAGGGCGGCGTGTGCCGCGACTGCTACCAGATCCTCGAGGAGGCATGGGCGACGCTCTGCAGCGACTGCTGCCGCACACGCCACAAGGGCGTGCATCCTGACCCCGAGGAGGTGCCGGCGTGATGGGCGGCCAGCAGGCCGACCTGTGGGCCGACCTGGAGGAGACATTCCTCCAGCCACCACCATTGCAGGCCGGTGACGCCACGCCCTCGGGCGTGGTCCTGCAGCCGGGCGAGCCGCAGAGCTCGGTCGAAATCACCGACAGCGCCTCGGGTCCGCGGCTCACGATCAAGTGCTACGACCACGATGCGCGCCAGGCGATGCACTCGGCGATCGCGCTCTACCGCGAGACGCGCCACCAGCTCGGCCTGGACGACACGCCCCAGTTGCGCGTGGCGGACCGGCGGTGATCGCCAGTAACGGCGGTTCGGGCGAGCACGTCTACCCGAACGTCGTCGAGGGTGTCGTCGAAGCCATCAACGAGCGCGGCGTCCGCATCGACGGCGAGTGGCTCAACATCTCGAAGTTCCATCCAGTCGCACTACCGGAAGTTGGCCAGCTGGTGCGGATCAAGGTCCAGCCGAAGGGCTTCATCAATAGCCTGGAGGTCGTCAAAGCCTTGAACGGCGCTACTGGCCCAGCGGCCACACCGACCGACCGCGACCAACGCATTGCTCGCCTGGCCGTGCTCAAGGCCGCGGCCAACTTCCTGGGCGAGATGTCCCATACGCACCCGGACGTCCGCAGCGAGCACGTCCTGGTGCTGGCCGACAAATGGGTGGCGTGGGTGAATGATGATGCTGACTAGCGTGCCCCGCTGGTTGGGCATCTTCGCCATTCTGTCGTTCGCTGGTGTTGCCATCCTCGGACTGGAAAAGCACTGGAGCGACGGAGACTTCGTAGTCGGGTTCGCCCTGTGGGCCGCCCTGGTGATATTCCTCGGATGGAAACACTGATTACTTGAGGGATCTAATGGTGCATAAGTCGGCCAAATGTAAGGGCTGCCCACACACAAGCGAGACAGGCACACGAGACGGACAACACTGGCGGTGCGATGGGTGCGGGCGATTGACTCCGCGTCCGCAAGT
>DATLVL010000324.1:0-2244 GCA_035577525.1 Gemmatimonadales bacterium
GCGCTGGTGAGCGCCTGCGCCGCGCCGCGGCATTTCGAGCTCGAGATCACGCGCGCCGGCGCAGACTGGGTGGGCACCCGCGTCGGGTTCGACATCACGGGGCAGGGCACGACGAGCCAGGTGCGGTTCTCTCACACGGGATGGCCGCAGTCGAACGAACACTACCGCGTATCGTGCTACTGCTGGCCGATGTACCTGCGCATCCTGCGCCGTTACCTCGAGCATGGAGAGACGGTCCCATACGAGCAACGCCTCGACGTCTGACGCAGCAGCGGCTCGTCTTCAACCACGGAGCGGCCTGTGACTGAGCAATTCGATCGGCAGTGGCGATCGCTCGCCCACTCGGCACTGCGCATCGCCGCGGGTCTCGCGTACTTCTCGCACGGTGCCCAGAAACTGTTGGGCTGGTTCGGCGGGTTCGGTCCCGGCGGCGGCAGCGCCGAGTTGATGTCGCGATTCGGCATAGCCGGGACGATCGAGACCGTCGGGGGCGCCCTGCTCATCATGGGTCTCTTTACCCGTCCCGTCGCCTTCATCACATCGGGAGAAATGGCGGTCACGTACTTCTGGATGCATTGGGGCGGAAGCGGGCAGGTCTTCTGGTGGCAGAATCACGGAGAGACGCCGCTGCTGTACTGCTTCATCTGGTTTCTGTTCGCCGCGTGGGGTCCGGGCGCGTTCAGCCTCGACGCGTGGATCCGCAAACAGCCGACGCCGTCCGGGGGCTGACACAAGCGCGCACGGATGGACGGTTGCTCACAGGGCCAGGAGGTCGACCCGGCGGGCGAGGGTTTACTGTGTCGGCAGCAGGTCGACTCGGATCGAGTTCACCAAACGGGCAACGCGGGGTACCCGCTGCGCCGCCCGCCCCGCCGCGACTTTCTGGGGAGCGCGCGGCACCCATCCGATCAGGGTGACCACATCACCGGCGGCATACACCGACAGATCGCCGAGACAGCTCTGCAGCTCGGGCTCCGCTCGCAGCTCGTCCCACACGTCGTGTTGGAGCTCGGCCGCCAGTACATCAATTTCATCCTCGCCTCGCCACATCTCGATGGCAGAGCCGCCACCCGGGTCGTCGATCATGCTCGCCTCCTTGGACTGTCCCGACACACGATCCCCTTTCGGGGAAGGGTACGCGAGCATTCTGAGAGCGTCGTGAAGACGGCGAGAAGGGAGCTTCAGTCGCTGCCCGGTTCGCGGCGGGCCACGAACGCGAGCGACGCTGCCGCGACCACGCCGCCAGTGAGCAGCCACGCCATCGGCGTTGCCTCCCACAGCAGCCACAGCAACAGTCCCGACGCGACCCACGGCACCACGCTTCCCGCCGGCATCCGGAACGGGTTGCCGTCCGAGCCGATGTCCCGCCGCCTGAGCACTGCCGCCGCAATGCAGCTGGCGAGATAGACCAGCACGATGGCGACGCTCGCCACAATGGCCAGTTTGACGTACGTCCCGGTGAGGGCGATGACGCACACGATGACCGCCTGGACGGCAATCGCGACGTGCGGCGTGTGGTGATCGGGGTGCACTCGGGCGAGCGGTCTGGGAAAGAAGCCGTCTCGGGCGAGCGCATACAGCGTCCGCGGCGTGGACAGCATCGACGCCGCCATGAAGCCGAACGTCGACACGATCATCCCGATGAGGATGAGCCGCGCGCCTGCGGTTCCCGCAAACAGGTGCGCCGCCGCCGCGAGTGGGGCCTTGGCGGTCTCGGGGGCGGCCAGCGAGCTCCCCAGTACGCCCTGGGCAACGATCTGCACGGAGATGTACAGGGCCGCGATGCCGAACAGCCCGAGCGCGATGGCGCGGGGCACGGTGCGCTGCGGCGCCGTGACCTCACCCGAGACCTGCAGCGCCGACTCCATCCCGAAGAACGCGAACAACAGCAGCAATCCCGCCGAGCCGATCTGGCCGAGCGGCGGCAGCGTCCCGAGCTCCAGGTTGGTGGAGATCACGTGCGGCAGGCCCAGCACCACGAACGCCACGAGGGGGACGAGCTTCGCGAAGATCGAGATCCCGCTGAGGCGGGAGCCCAGCGCCGCGCCCCGCACATTGACGATCGTGAGTGAGCCGAGCAGCAGCACCAGAATCACGACTCTCCAGACGAACGGCGCGATGGCTGGGATCAGCTGGCCGACCGCGTCGGCGAAGACCATGGCGACCGCCCCCATCGCGAGCGTGATGCCGAGCCAAAGCAGCACGCCGCACAGGTAGCCGACGTACGGTCCGAGAGCAGCCTCG
>DATLVL010000325.1:0-7428 GCA_035577525.1 Gemmatimonadales bacterium
ACCAGCTCGCCGACGCCGTCGAACGCGGCGCCAAGTCGGTCGTCTCCGTCCACGCCCGCCCGCGGCTGCCGTCCACCGGCGTCCATTGGCGGGAGGGGGTCATCGTCACCACCGAGGCCACGGTGCAGCGCGACACGAACATCACGGTCACGCTGCCCGATGGGCGCCGCATCCCGGCCGAGCTCAAGGGCCGCGATCCGAGCACCGACCTCGCGGTGCTCAGCATTCCCACGGGCCAGCTTCCCATCGCGAAGCTGGGCGACCCGGCGGCGCTGCGCCCGGGACACCTGGTCCTCGCCCTCGGCCGCACCGGCGACGGCGGCCCGCGCGCCGCGTTCGGCGCGGTCAGCACCACGGGTGGCAAGTGGCGCTCGTGGAAGGGCGGCGAGATCGATCTGCGCATCCAGTCGGACCTCACGATTTATCCAGGTCTCGGCGGCGGGCCGCTCGTTCTTCCGGACGCCACGATCCTCGGCATCAACTCGGGCGGGCTGAGCCGCTCGCTCGCCACCACGATTCCCGTCAGCACGGTCGACAGCGTCGTCACGCAGCTGCTCGCCAAGGGCTACGTGGCGCGCGGATGGCTCGGCGCCGCCATGCAGCCGGTACGCTTTTCCGAGGCGGCGCGCGCCAAGGCCGGGATCAAGGGCGAGGGAGGTCTCGTCATCCTCTCGGTGGAGCCGGACGCCCCTGCGGCCAAGGCGGGGCTCCTCGTGGGCGACGTGATCATCAGCCTGGACGGCGCGGCGATCGAACACCCGGACCAGGTGCTCGAGCTGCTCGGCGGCACTGTCGTGGGCCGCACACTCAAGGCGGAGCTGGTGCGCGGCGGCAAGCAGGAACGCGTGGACATCGTCATCGGCGAACGTCCGCGCCGCACGCGATGAGCAGGCCCGTGCACGAGTCGGCCGCCGACTCCGTGAAGGCATGTGTGGTCGAGGTGCGCCAGGGCGAGAGCGCGGGATCGGGGCTCGCCTGGGCGGTCGACACGGTTGTGACCGCGGCCCACGTGGTGCGCGCCGGCAGACTGGACGTGCGCCTGCCGGACGGGCAGGTTCGGGAAGCGCGGGTGCGGCTCGCCGACCGGGAGCGCGACATCGCCGTGCTCGACGTGCCTGGACTCGGGCTTCCCGCGCTGCGGCGTCGCGACCCTACAGGGATGCGGCCGGGCGAGGTGCTGTTCGCCATCGGCCACCCGCTCGGCGTGCGTCACGCAATGAGCGCAGGGATACTGCACGCGGTGGGTCCGTTGCCCGAGGGCTACCCGGGTTCACGGCAACTGCGGCGACTTTCCTGGGTTCAGGCCGATCTGCGGCTCGCGCCGGGCAACTCCGGCGGGCCGATCGCCGATATCGAAGGACGCGTCGTGGGGGTGAGCACGATGACCGTTGGTGGGCTGGCGCTGGCAGTGCCGATCACGGCCGTAGAAGCTCTGGTCCGCGCCCGAGCGGCATGAAGCTCAGGATCTACCTCGGGGTGGCCGATGCCGCCGAGCGGCGGCGGCTGCGCGAGCTGCTCGGCCGCGATCCCGAAATTGTGTTCGTGGGCGAGGCGGAGGAAGCGGACGTCGTGCTGGATGACGCGGGCGCCACTCGGCCGGTGCATGGGGCCCTGGGCGTGGAGGCCGGCGCCTCGCTGACCGTGCGCGAGGGCGAGGTGCTGCGGCTCATGGCGCAGGGGTTAGGCAACAAGGGGATCGCGGCGGCGCTCGGGATTTCGGTGCACACGGCCAAGTATCACGTGGCATCGGTCCTCGCCAAGCTCGACGTGCACACGCGGACCGAGGCAGTGACGCGCGGTCTGAGGGAGGGGCTGCTGCCGCTGTAAAGGGGCCTCCTGCCGCGAGCGTGTCGCATCCACCCGAGCGGGAGGAAGGGACTCACCTAGGCCAGCGGCCCGCCTGTGCATCTGTCTGCAGCCGCTTCTGTCCAGCGAGCGTGTATTCGTAATCGTTTTCCCAGACCAATGCCAACCGTTCTCCCGTCGCGCGTTCGAAGACCTGCGTTGCGCGATGGGAGTGCACCGTCCGGTGTACCGCACCGGCCAGCGATTCCTCCGGTTCGAGGACTGTTCGTGGTTCGACCTTCATCCCATCGCCAACGGTCGTCATACTACGCCTCCTGTCATCCGCGAATGGCCTCACAACACTTCCCAGACGAGTGGGCCTCACTCAAGGATGGCGGGATAGCATACGGATGCTACGAATCGAAGGAGTTAGTTCTCTGGGTGGCCCCTAAGCGGTAGAATTGTCCATGCCCCGCAGCGGCGCATTCGCATTCGTCCTGTCCGTCACGAGCGCCGCTGCTGCGTACGCGCAGCAGCCTGGCGCACCCTACGATCTCATCATCCGGCACGGCCGGATCATCGACGGCACAGGCTCGCCCTGGTATCGCGGTGACATTGCCGTGCGTGACGGTCGTATCGCGGCGATCGGCGACCTGGCGCAGGACTCCGGCGTCCAGGTCATCGATGCCCGCGGCATGGTCGTGGCGCCCGGGTTCATCGACATGCTGGGTCAATCCGAGCTCACGATCCTGATCGATCCCCGTGTGCCGTCGAAGGTTTTCCAGGGGATCACGACCGAGATCACCGGTGAGGGCGAGTCGATCGCTCCGATCGATAGCGCGATCGTCGCCGAGAACGCTTCGGTCTATCGCCACTACGGGGTCGACGTCGACTGGCACACCCTGGCCGAGTACTTCGCGCGGCTGCAGAAGCAGGGGATGGGGATCAACCTGGGAACGTACGTCGGGGCGACCTCGGTTCGCGAAATGGTGCTGGGCTATGGCGACGTCCAACCGACACCCGATCAGCTGCACCAGATGCAGGACCTGGTCGGTGCCGCGATGCGCGAGGGGGCACTGGGGATCTCGACCGCGCTCGAGTACCCGCCGGCTCCGTATGCCAGGACCGCAGAGCTGATCGCACTCGCCCGCACGGCGGCGCAGTATGGCGGCATCTATGCCACGCACATGCGCAATGAGGGCGATGCCGAGATCGCCGCGCTCGATGAGACATTCCGCATCGCCCGCGAGGCCCGGATCCCGGTCGAGATCTTCCACTTCAAGACGAGCGGGCGGCGCAACTTCGGCTCGATGCCGCGGCTCGTGGCCCGGGTGGACTCGGCCCGGCGTGCGGGGCTCGATATCACGGCCGACACCTACGCCTACACGGCGTGGATGAATGGCCTGGCGGCGTTCGTGCCGCCCTGGGCGCAGGACGGCGGGACTGCTCGACTGCTCGAGCGGTTGCAGGATCGCGCCACGCGCGCCCGCATCCGTCGCGACATGCTGACCCCTTCGACAACCTGGGATAACGAGTGGCAGGAGATCACCGGGCCGCACGACGTCCTGGTCGGGGTGGTCCTCAATCCGGCGCTGCGCCCGCTCCAGGGGAAGCGGCTCGACGAGATCGCGTCGGGGTGGCACGAGGACGCGATCAGCGCCCTGTTCGATTTGCTGGTTAAGGACAGCGCGCGGACGTCGGTCGCGGTGTTCGGCATGGCGGAGCGGGACGTGGCGCTCGCGCTGCGCCAGCCGTGGGTGTCGATCGGGACCGACTACGCGGGCAGCTCCACCGCAGGCATCCTCGGCGCCGATCGTCCGCACCCCCGCGCGTACGGCGCATTCCCGCGCATCCTGCGGAAGTACGTGCGCGAGGAGCACCTGCTGACGTTGCCGGAGGCGATCCACAAGTTCACGGCCCTCGCCGCGCAGCGCGAGCGCTTGCGCGACCGCGGTGTGATCGGGCGCGGCATGTGGGCGGATCTCGTCGTGTTCGACCCCGACTCGATCGCCGACCGGGCGACCTACGACGATCCCAACCAGTTCTCCGTCGGGATGTGGTACGTACTGGTGAATGGCGTGCCGGTGATCGCCGACAAGAAGCTGACGGGTGCGCTGCCGGGACGCGTGCTCTACGGGCCCGGTTACGTTCCGGCGACGCTCGTGGAGCAGGTGACTCAGGACTCAATCGCTCGGCACCTGATCGAGCTCGAGCAGCAGTGGAACGACGCCATTGTCCGCAACGACAGCTCCGCGGCTGCCGCGTTCATGGCGGATGAGTGGACCGAAATCACCAGTGACGGATCGGTGCTCACCCGGGCGGAGGATCTCGACGAGCTGGTGGGTGGCTACCACCCAACGTCGCTGCGACTCTCCGACATCGCGGTCCACGTCTATGGCGATGCGGCGGTGGTCTCCGGCATCAATGAGGAGCAGAGCAGCTACCGCGGCAAGGACACGAGCGGCAGGTTCCGCTGGATGGACGTGTGGGTGCGGCGCGGTGGGAGGTGGCAGTGCGTGGTGTCCACGGTCTGGGCGCTGGGCGCCCTCGCTCAGGATCGACAAGTCGCGGTCACTGTGGACGATCTTCCTTATGTAACAGGCGATAGCGGAGCCCTGTCGCCATCGGATGCGACCATAGCTGCAGAGGTCAATCAGCAGCTCCTCGCAGCGCTGCGACAGCATCATGTCCCGGTTACGGGCTTCGTGATCCAGCAGGGCGTTGAAGAGTTGGGCGGTGCAGCCGCAAACCGGATCCTCGCCGATTGGACGAGCGGCGCATTCGATCTCGGCAATCACACCTACTCGCATCCGGACATCAATGGGCTTTCTCTTGCTCAGATCGAAGGTGAGATCAGTCGCGGAGAGGCTGGCATCGTGCCATTGATGAAGGAGGCCGGCAAGAGGGCCCGGTTCTTCCGCTTTCCCATGAACCACACCGGTGATACTCGAGAACGGCACGACCAGGTCGCGTCCTTCCTCGCACAGCGTGGCTACCGCGTGGCTCCGTGCACCATCGATAATTCCGACTACCTGTTCAATCAGGCCTACATCCGCATGCTCGCGGCGCACGACTCTGCAGCCGTACGGCTGCGTGCGGAATATCTGGCGTATACGAGCGCCGAAATCGACTACTACGCGGGCCTGGGCAAGCAGGTGTTCGGCTACGAGCCTCCTGAGGTCATGCTGTTACACGACAATCGACTCAACGCCGACATGATCGAGGAGATCCTCGCGTTGTTCGAGCAGAAGCACTACAGCTTCGTGTCTTTGGATAGCGCCCTGTCAGATTCGGCTTATCGGACTCCCGACACGTACGTGACGAGCTACGGGCCGATGTGGGGATACCGCTGGGCTGCAGAGCGAGGCGTGAAGGTGGATGGGAGGCTCGAGCCTGACCCGCCGGACTGGATTCTCCGCTATCGCAGGAAGTAGTCCAGTGTGCAAACCGCCGGGGTCTCGACTTCGAGCCCCCGGCGTCCGGTCACGCTTTCAGCGCCTTCGTGGTGATGTCCACCTTGATCTGGCGGGCTTTGGCCTTCTCGAGCTTCGGCAGCGTGAGGGTCAGGAGGCCATGCTCATAGGTCGCCTTGATCGCCTCGACGTTCACCGTGCCGGGGAGCGTGAAGCTCCGCTCGAACGCACCATAGGTCCGCTCATAGCGATGGACCTTTTCCGCTCTTTCCTCGGCCACCTGCTCCTTCGTCCCCTGAATCGTGAGAACGTTGTCCTCGACCGCGATCTTCACGTTCTCCGGCTTCACCCCGGGGATTTCTGCCACGATGCGGAGATGGTCGGGTTCCTCGAAGATGTCCACTACGGGCACCCACGCCGCCGTCGACAGCTCCGGCGTCCCCGAATCCACATACATGTACGGCTCGTTGAAGATTTTGCCCATCCGGCGCTCGAGGTTGTACATCAGATCGAGCATCGGATCGCGAATGGGTCTGCGTGTGGTTGTTAACATTCTTTCTCACCTCCCTTTGTGAACGCAACGTAGCACCCGGGCGATGAACCGCTGGTGAAAGGAAGGTGAGAGAGCTTGTGCTGTAAGCTGGGCGGTGATCTATTCAACGCTCCCACACATCAAGGGTTCGGACTCAATGGGCCGTCGCCAGGCTGGAGTCGTCCTCTGTCTGCTCGCGTCGCTGGCCGGCAGCACCGTCGTCAGCGCACAAGCCAAACCGCGGATCCGACCGCGCCGCACCACCACCTATTACGTGGCAGCCGACACGGTCACCTGGGACTTCACGCCCAGCGGGTCGAACCAGATCACGGGGCAGCCGTGGGACTCGGTCGAGCGTCCCTTCGTCGAGGCCGGCAAGTGGCACATCGGCCACGTCGCCCTGAAGGCGATGTACCGCGAGTACACCGACTCCACGTTCGCGACCCTGAAACCGCGGCCGCCCGAGTCGCAGTACCTCGGGATTCTGGGACCGTTGCTGCGCGCCGAAGTGGGCGACACGATCCGGGTCGTCTTTCGTAATAACCTGGACGCGCCGACAACGATGCACCCGCACGGCGTCTTCTACACCAAGGCGTCGGAGGGCGCGCCCTATGTCGGCGGGCCCGGAGAACGGGACCTGGAGGGCAATGCCGTGCCGCCCGGGCATACGCACGTCTACATCTGGCCGGTCCCCGCGCGTGCCGGTCCTGCGTCCGGTGACGGCAACTCGATTCTCTGGATGTACCACTCGCACATCCACGAAGAGGAGGATCTCTCCACCGGGCTGCTCGGCCCGATCATCGTCAGCGCGCGCGGAGCCACGCGTGCGGACGGCACGCCCAAAGACGTCGACCGGGAAGTCGTGCTGGCGTTCGACGAGATCGACGAGGATGCCTCCCGCTACCTGAAGACGAACCTGCATCGCTACGCGACGCAGGGAGACAGCGCGCCCATCGTTTTCGCGTTCGGGGTCGCGAGTGCCGGAGGCCCTGCCGAATCGCAGGACAATTTCAAGGAGACGCTGAACGGCTACATGTACGGCAACGGCCCGATGCCGACGATGAAAGTCGGCGAGCGCGTGCGCTGGTATCTCCTGGCCTCGACGGGCTTCGAGATCCACTCGCCGCACTGGCACGGCAATACGGTGCAGGTGGCCCACATGCGGACCGATGTGGCGATGCTGTTACCGATGGGGATGGTGGTGGCCGACATGGTGCCGGACAATCCCGGGATCTGGCTGGTGCACTGTCACGTGTCGTCCCATCTCCGCATGGGGATGCAGGGGCGCTACGTGGTAACGCGGTAGTCCACCGCTCCCGGTCCTCATGCGGTTAAATTGAGGTATGGAGCGCGCCGCCATCCCTGTGCGCAAGCTGCGGCTTTCCGAATCCGGAGCCGATCGCTGGGCCCGTGGCCTGACTGCGGCCGAACGCGTTGCTGTGGTGTGGCAACTCTCCCTTCAGGCGTGGTCCTTCAAGGAAGGGCTCGTCGATGAACCGCGACTTCGTCGAGATGTTGTCCGCACTCTCCGTGGCGGGCGCTGAATACCTGGTCGTTGGCGCCCATGCGTTGGCGGCGCACGGCGTGCCGCGTGCCACCGGAGATCTCGCCATCTGGGTCAGGCCCTCCGCGGCCAACGCCAGCCGGGTGCGTACTGCTCTGGCGCGCTTCGGCGCACCCCTCGAGGATTTGAGCGCG